>NZ_JBHMFC010000001.1:0-171586 GCF_042427585.1 Mariniflexile ostreae
TAGATTTGACACAACCATTGCAAGTTGGTTGGGTTTCAACTATCTATCATTTATGGCAATATTCCTAAAGAAAATGAAAAGCAAAAAGTTTAAATGACCTCAACATCAAAAGGAGCTATTTTAATAGCATCAATTGCAGATATCTTATTATAAGTTTCAATAAAATCTTTCATATTATAATTTTTATCAAATTAACACCAAATATTCAAAAAGCATATTGAAAATAGTCAAAAGCACAATAAACACCCCTGATTGTATTACTTTTGTTGAAATTAAAAAATCAAAAATATGATTTCAGCAAACGAATATTTTGACGGAAACGTTAAATCTTTAGGTTACGTAAGTTCAACAGGAAATTCTACTTTGGGTGTTATGAATGCAGGCACTTACGAATTTAGTACATCCAAACATGAAACCATGAATGTTATTGAAGGTGAAATGAGTGTTAAATTACCTGGAAGTTCGGACTGGGTGACTTATAAAGCAGGAGAAGCTTATCAAATTGAAGCTAATGAAAAATTTCAAGTAAAGGTTAGCGGGCAAACCTCTTATTTGTGCCAATACAAATAAGAGCCATTCTTTTAAAAACCATTGAAAATAAAAATTTGACCTTTAACATCCTCCTTTTCGGAAATGTTAAAGGTCTTTTTTATCAAATCATCTTTCAACATCAGTTATGGCAGTTATCGAACTCTTGATTCTAAAACGCAACTTAATCCAAAATTACAGACTACTCTTTTAACAGTTTGTAAGGCACGCCATTAATAACAATAATATAAAGCCCAGAATTTAAATGCTGTAACTCTATTTGAGTAACGTTTTCTGGGCATGCCTTATCCATTAACAATGTTCCAGAAAGGTTGTATAGTTTTACCACATTGTTATAGTGCGAACCAAAATTTAAATAAAGGGTATTTATAACTGGGTGGGGATAAAAGGAAGCGTATATAACTCTGTTTGATTGAGGAGCGCCAAGGGTTAACATTTTTTCGGGACTATAAAAATTACCACTAAGCGTTAATAAATAAAGTACACGTAAAGTAGAAGCAAAATAAGCATCGCTCTTCATGTTTACAACTTTACTATACGCTAAGTTTACAAAATCTTGATTATTAGAAGCCATGGCAGCTACCGCATAGGCTCCAGTAAACGTAACATCTTTATATCCCATTTCGTAAGCTGTTCCATCTAAATTATATCCTGGGTAAATGTTATCTAAACCACCCTTATCATTAATAAAAGCAATAGCTTTATTTGCGTAACTTAAAGCATCAGAATTTCCATACCATAAATAATCCAAGGTTAATCGCCAAGGTGTTCTGGCAGCATCATAACTATAAGCTTGCCCCGCATACTTAGCCCAACCAACTTGGGTAGAAAAACTTCCATCTGCCTGGCACCAATCTGAGACTAAATTAAATTTCGCATTATTCTGAGATTGATTTAATTGGATTATCTGATAGCTTTTAGAAGCGACATTATTCCAACTCCCATCGTTGGTATGCGACGCATATGCGCGATAATATGCAGGTGAATAATATGAAATATTAGTGGTAGCACTTCCACCCCAAGCATCTCCAGGTTTTAAAACGTGGGTTCCAGATTCTATTTCATGAGTTTTAATAATATTAATCAATGTGCTCGCTGCATTGCTATAGTTAATAGAGCCGGTGCTGCCCCATCTAGTATTGGCAATTAATAATGCCATCGCAACATCTAGTTCTGCGTCTGTAGCGCCATTTTGTCCAATTACGGATGAACATTCTTGAATTTTCCAATGCATCACATCGTTCTCATTTAAAAAAGATTGATAATAATGCCATAGCCCATCCAACAAGGTTTGGTCTCCCGCATAAGCCGCAATCAACATACCATAACCGATACCTTCAGACACGGTTTCGTTAGGATTATCAAATTTCACACGTATACTATTCGCATTGCAATGGGTGGTGTATTTACTCTTCCAAGATGTGTAAGCTTCAATAATATCAGACTGGTTTATGTTTGTAGGAAGTGTTCCATACTCATAGCCAGGATTTAATAATGTTTGGGCATAATTAAAGTTTACAGATGCTATTATAAAAATAATAGACAGATTAATAGTTCTCATATATAGGTTAAGATTTAAATCGCCATCTCAATCGACTAAAATTGAGGTTTGATAGATTAAAAACATTAAATATAAGAAAACACACTAATTTAATGTAGGTTTTTTATAGCTTAAAATATTTAACCTTAAAAAAGGGACGATTTATGATTCTTTAATAATGGTTAAAAAAACAGATGTCCCTTTTTCTAAAGCTGAAGGGTTTTCAAAAAATAGAGATTTATTTTTAAATTCTGTTTCCACCAAGAAATAATGCCCCTTAAAATAGGATTGCTTTACCTTAACCTCCAAATCTGAAATATCAACTTGCTTTAACTGGTTAGCATAAACCATCTCTCCATCAATCTCATTAAATTCTCCAAAAAAAGAGGCTATTAATTTATGCTCAGGATTATGGTACAGGTATTTAGGTGTATTATGAGCCATAATTTTAGCATCATCTAAAACAAGCATCGTATCGGAGAAAGACAATACATCATCTTTATCGTGAGTAGCCACTATACAAGTGATGTTTTTTTCTTTAAGATATTTAAACAAACTTCGGCGCAACGATTGCTTCTGAAAATTATCGATATGACTAAAAGGCTCGTCCAATAAAATAATTTCTGGTTGTTTTGCAATGGCTCTAGCTAGAGCCACACGTTGTTTCTGACCACCACTTAATTCTTTGACTTTAACATCTGCCACAGACTCCAATTCTACAACCTTCAAAAGTTCTTGAATACGTTGTTCTTTTTCCTCGGGATAAAAATTAGATAAAAACGCACCAATGTTCTCGGATACAGAAATAAACGGCATCAAATCAAATTCTTGGGCGACATACTTCATAAACTCAGGCCCTACAATGAGATTGTGCTTAGGTCCCAAAATGGGGGTGTTTCCCCAAAAAATATCACCTTCATTCAAATCATAAGTACCATAAAGCAGCTTTAAGAGCGTACTCTTGCCAGAACCACTCTCGCCAATAATAGACAGATGCTCACCCCTCTTAACATTAAAACTTATAGTTTCTAGAACGGCTTGTTTTTTATATTTAAAAGATAGATTCTTAACCTGAAGCATAATATAATTTAAAATGAGACTTCTAATTTAGATATTGAATAACGTATAAAAGTTATAAACAGTTAACATATCTCCGTGTCCAGTCTTTACTCTTTTCCGTTTACACGATAAGGCAAGGCATCAAAACCCATGTTAAACAACGTAAATCCAAAAATATCAGCATATTGCTCTATAATTTTACTTACAGGGGTGCCCGCACCGTGCCCCGCATCGGTTTCAATACGAATAAGTGTAGGGTTTGTACCCGTTTGTTTCTTCTGTAACTCGGCAGCAAACTTAAAGCTATGTGTGGGCACCACACGGTCATCGTGATCGCCAGTCGTTATTAAGGTAGCAGGATATGCCACGCCTTCTTTCACATTATGTAAAGGAGAATAGCCTTTTAGATACTCAAACATGTCTTGGCTTTGTTCCGCTGTACCATAATCATAGGCCCAACCAGCACCTGCTGTAAAGGTGTGATAACGCAACATATCTAAAACACCAACTGCAGGAAGAGCTACTTTTGCTAGATCTGGGCGCTGTGTCATTGTTGCCCCCACCAACAAGCCTCCATTGGAGCCCCCTCTTATAGCCAAGTAACTGGGCGTTGTATAATCTTTTTCAATTAAATATTCTGCAGCAGCAATAAAATCATCAAACACATTTTGTTTTTTTAATTGTATTCCTGCATCATGCCATACTTTACCGTACTCGCCACCCCCTCGGAGATTTGGAACTGCCAGAATACCGCCCTGTTCCATCCATACGGCATTGGTAATACTAAACGCTGGAGTTAAACTAATATTAAAACCGCCATAACCATACAGCATGGTTGGGTTTTTACCATCGCGTTTCAACCCCTTTTTATGCGTAATCATCATAGGAACCTTTGTTCCATCCTTTGACGTATAGAACACTTGATGGCTTTCATAATTATCTGGATCAAACCCTATTTCAGGTTTCCAATACAGTGCCGTTTTTCCAGATACAGGATCCATTTTATAAATACTGGACGGTGTATTATAATTGGTAAAGGCATAATACAAAACAGAATCTTTTGCTTTGCCACTAAACCCATTTACCGTACCTAGTCCCGGAAGGACAATATCCTTTATTAATTGGCCATTATAATCGTATTGTTTTACTTGAGAAATAGCATCCACCATATAATGGGCAAAGAAAAAACCACTTCCTTTAGAGGGTCTCAGTACATGTTCGGTTTCTGGAATAAAATCTTTCCAATTCTCTGGTGTTGGATTTGAAGCTTCTACCGTAACAATCTTTTTATTGGGAGCGTCTAAATTAGTAACCAAAAATAAGGTGCTACCATCGTTTTCCAATACATAGGTATCACTATCTGTATGGTTTAAAATAGTAACAAAAGATTTGTTTTTAAGCGAAAGGTCTCTTATAAACAGTTTGTTTCCAGATGTCGATTCTTGTGCAGAGATGATTAAATATGCATCATCTTCGGTAACACCAGCAGAGATGTAGCGGTGCTTTTCTTCAGGTATTCCGCCAAAAATTAAAACATCTTCTTTTTGAGATGTTCCCAATTCATGGTAATACACTTTATGTTGATCGGTTTTAGCCGAAAGCTCACTTCCCTTTGGTTTATCGTAGCTCGAATAATAAAACCCTTCATTTTTATACCAAGCGATGGCACTAAATTTCACATCCTTAAGCGTGTCGCCAATAATAGCTTTGTTTTCAGTTTTCATGACGATAATTTTTCGCCAATCGCTTCCGCCTTCAGAAATAGAATACGCCAATAAACTCCCATCTTTTGAAAAACTCAAATCTCCTAAAGAAACGGTCCCATCTTTTGAAAACGTATTAGGATCTAAGAAAACCTCAGTATCCCCACCCTCCTTTTTTCTATAAATGACGTCTTGATTTTGCAACCCATCATTTTTAAAATAATAGGTGAAATCGCCTTCTATAAAAGGCGCACTAATTTTCTCATAATTCCATAAATCTGTTAGGCGCTTTTTTAAATCGTCTTTAAAAGGAATCTTTTCCAAATAGGTATTGGTCGTATTATTTTGAGCTTCCACCCAAGCTTCGGTTTCTGGGCTCCTATCATCTTCCAACCATCTGTAGGGATCTTTAACGTCTGTGCCAAAATAAGTATCTATAGTATCAACGGTTTTTGTTTCAGGATAATTCACAAGCAAATCAGTTTTTTTAGGCGTTTCGTTTTTACAGGCAACTAAAACGGCTACGGATAGAAAATAAATAAGTGGGTTTTTCATAATTGAAGGTATTAATACCCAAAAATAAACAAAAAAGCCTCTGTAATAAATACAGAAGCTTAATTAATAGGTTTCTTAACAGAACTTTATACTAAGTGGTTCTCTATTAAATATTCTGCAATCTGAATGGTATTGGTTGCAGCACCTTTACGAAGGTTATCCGCAACTATCCACATGTTTAAAGTATTGGGCTGCGATTCGTCTCTTCTAATACGCCCCACAAACACATCATCTTTATCATGTGCATATATAGGCATTGGATAGGTATTGGTATCGGTATTATCTTGAACCACTACTCCAGAGGTTTCGTTTAGCAATTTACGCACATCGGCCAAATCGAAATCCTTTTCAAACTGAACATTTACAGCTTCGGAATGCCCACCTGATGTTGGAATTCTTACCGCTGTGGCCGTAATTGAAAATGTTTTATCATTAAATATTTTTTGCGGTTCTTGTGCCAATTTCATTTCTTCTTTAGTGTATCCATTTTCTAAAAACACATCACAATGCGGCAAAGCATTTCTTCCAATAGGATAAGGATAGGCCATTTCCCCTTTTATACCGGCAATTTCATTTTCCAATTGCTTAACTGCTTTTACACCGGTACCAGAAACCGACTGGTATGTGGAAACCACCACACGTTTCATTTTATATTTTTTATGAAGCGGCGCTAAAGCCATAACCATTTGTATGGTTGAGCAATTTGGATTGGCAATAATCTTATCTTCTTTTGTTAATTCATTAGCATTGATCTCTGGAACCACCAATTTTTTAGTCGGATCCATTCTCCAAGCTGAAGAATTATCAATTACCGTAGTACCTACTTCTGCAAATTTTGGCGCCCACTCTAAAGAAGTCTCACCTCCAGCCGATAAAATAGCAATTTGAGGTTTAGCAGCAACAGCCTCGGCCAAACCAATTATAGTATACTCTTTATTTTTATAGGTCATTTTTTTTCCTACAGAACGTTCTGAAGCGACTAGCAACAATTCAGTTAAAGGAAAATTTCGTTCTTCGAGAACTTTTAGCATCACTTCGCCAACCATTCCAGTGGCACCAACTACAGCTATTTTCATATCTAATACAAATTAATATTTTACACAAAATTAGACATTTATAGCCCTTTTAAGCAAACAAAAAGCCCTCAATTTTTTAAAACGGAGGGCTTTTTAACAACATATAACACAGTGTTATATATTTAACAAATTGTTATTTTTTTAGCAAATCTCTAATTTGAATAAGCAATTCTTCTTGAGAAGGTCCTTTTGGTGCCGCTGGGGCTGGCTCTTCTTTACGCTTCATTCTATTAATGCCTTTAATAACCATAAACATGACAAAAGCGACAATGATAAAATCAATAACATTAGTAATAAAATCTCCATAAAGCACAGCAACTTCACCCACTATTTCACCAGCTTCGTTTAAGGTTCCTTCGGTAATCACGTATTTTAGATCTTTAAAGTCTGAATTAAATATCAATCCAACTAAAGGCGATACAATACCTCCTGTAAAAGAAGTCACTACTCGGTTAAAAGCAGCACCCATAACAAAAGCAACGGCAATATCTACCAAATTGCCTTTCATTGCAAATTCTTTAAATTCTTTAAGCATATTTTTAGTGTATAAGGGTTATGATGGGGCTAAAATACTAAAAACTAGCCTAAATGTAAATATTATTTTAAAATCAACCGTTTTACCCGTTGCGAAATGGCGGTTATAATCTCATAAGAAATCGTATGGGCTTGTGCTGCTAGATTTTCAGCAGACGCATGAGGCCCAAAAACAATAACCTCATCGCCTTCATTACAATCAATATCTGTAATATTTACCATAATCATATCCATACACACATTACCAACAATAGGGGCTTGTTTTCCGTTTATAACTACAAACCCTTTACCTTGCCCATACTGTCTTCCAATACCATCGGCATGACCAATGGGAAGTGTGGCAGTTTTAATTTCCTTTTCAGTTTTAAAAGCACGATTATATCCTACCGAATCCCCTTTGTTAATAGTATGTATTTGAGAAATAACCGTCTTTAACGTCGCAATAGGCTTAACGTTTTTATTTTCCTTTTCAGAATTACCAAAACCATATAGCCCTATTCCACTTCGCACCATATCAAAATGGGCTTCGGGATAGTTTAAAATACCAGACGTATTACAAATATGGAGCATTGGTGTATAGCCCATGTTTTTAGCGAAATTTACAGCAATGCTTTTAAAGGTCGCTATCTGATTTAAAGTGAATTCTTTTTCAGTTAAATCTTCACTGGCAGCAAGATGCGAAAGTATTGAAATCACTTTTATAGCTGTAGTACTCTTTAATTTTGAAAGAACAGCATCTAATTCCTTTTCATAAAACCCAAGGCGATTCAATCCCGTATTAAATTTAATATGAACGGGATACGCTGTGTGTTTTTTAGCAATTGCAACCTCAATAAACTCATGTAACACTTTTGCATTATACAAACAAGGTTCCAGGTTATTTACAATTAAAGTTTCAAAACTTACGGCCTGAGGATGTAAGACCATGATAGGTTTGGTAATGCCACTTTCGCGTAGGGCTACACCTTCTTTTACATAGGCTACCGCAAAATAATCGGCACCTAAATCTTGCATATAATGAGCTATTTCGCTAGCATCGCTTCCATAAGCAAAGGCTTTTACTACGGCTAAAAATTTAGTTTCTGGTTTTAATCTCGACTTAAGATATTCAAAGTTATGCTTTAAAGCTTTTAAATCTATTTCAAGACAAGTTTCTTGCGCTTTAGACATTATCGTTTTTTGATTTAGAGGGAATTAAGTCTTCTTTTTTAGATGTTTCAGCACTTCTATCTTTATCCTGCATTCTAGCCCGATAGAACGCGGCCCTGCTTAAGGGCTCGTACGCCTCTACCTCTCCAAGAAGCACCAAATTATCACTTTTTGATTTGCGATAACTATACTGTGCCAAATTACCGGTTCGCGTACAAATAGCATGTACCTTGGTAACGTATTCTGCCGTTGCCATCAAATTCGGCATGGGCCCAAAAGGCTTACCTTTAAAGTCCATATCCAATCCTGCTACAATAACACGAATCCCTTTATTGGCCAAATCATTGCAAACACGTACAATTTCATCATCAAAAAACTGTGCTTCATCAATACCCACAACATCGCAACCATCTGCCAAAATCGGGATATTTGCCGCCGCAGGAACTGGTGTAGAACGAATTTCATTGGCATCATGAGACACCACTCTATCCTCGTCATACCGAAGGTCTATCGAGGGTTTAAAGATTTCAACTTTTTGTTTGGCAAATTGAGCACGCTTTAATCTACGGATCAATTCTTCAGTTTTACCTGAAAACATAGAACCACAAATGACTTCCACCCAACCAAATTGTTCTTTATGATTTACTGTATTTTCAAGAAACATTTTGTAATTTTAACACTAAAACAAAGTTAATCTTCGTTTATATAAAGGCGATGTAAATTTATTAAAAATATTAAGCCTAATGCGGAATTAAATTAAAAAATAATGAAGAAGAAATTAGAGTCTGAACTGGTTAGTATTGCCCATAGAATTTTAAAGCTTAAAGGCAAAGAAGATGTTATTAAAATGCATACCGAAGTTTCTGTACTTTTTGAAAAACTTTCGGTATTGAAGTTTACATATGAGAATTTTGAGACCCAAATTCCAACAATAGGTAGCGACTCATCTTTTTTCGAGATGCTAGATGATGCCTTTAACAACCAAGTAAGCGATGCGAATGAGGTGGAGGAGAATTGGGAAGCACAACAGCAAGACCCTATCATGGAGCCTGCTATTGAAAAAATAAAAGATATTGTAGCACAAATGCCACATGAAACCCACGAAGTAGACGCGCTTTTAGAGGCGGCCTTGCCAAAACAACAATACCATAAAAACGATTTAGAAAATTTAACTTCTGGATTTGAAAGTATGCCCATTTTCGAACCCATTTCAAACACAACACAGGGCCGCCCTGAAAAGAAGAAGTCTTTAAATGACAAATTAAACTCTGGCGGCATTAGAATAGGTTTAAATGATAAAATAGCTTTTATAAAACATCTTTTTGATGGAAAAAGTGAAGATTACGACCGTGTATTATCACAAATAAATACAGCAGAGAGCTTTAAATATGCGAAACATTTTATTCAAAACATGGTAAAACCAGACTATAATAACTGGATTGGAAAAGAAGAGTTAGAAGAACGCTTTTTGCAAATCATAGAAAGTAAGTTTTAATTAATGAGTAAACTTTATATAGTACCCACACCCATTGGAAATTTAAAAGATATCACCATTAGGGCAATAGAGACTTTAAAAGAAGTAGATTTAATTCTCGCAGAAGACACCCGTACCTCGGGAAAACTCTTAAAACATTTTGAAATCACGACACATATGCAATCGCACCATATGCACAATGAGCATAGAACGGTTGAAAATTTAATTCAAAAAATAAAAAACGGCACTACGGTTGCTTTAATTAGTGATGCTGGCACACCAGCTATTTCCGATCCTGGTTTTTTATTAACTAGAGCGTGTATCGAACATGATATTGAAGTAGATTGTTTACCCGGTGCAACCGCTTTTGTTCCCGCCTTGGTAAACTCGGGGTTGCCAAATGATAAATTTATATTCGAAGGCTTTTTACCCGTAAAAAAAGGGAGACAAACCCGTTTATTGTTTTTAGCTGAAGAAACCAGAACGATGATTTTTTATGAGAGTCCACATAAGTTACTCAAAACCTTAGACCATTTTTGCGAATATTTTGGCAAAGACCGTCAGCTCTCCGTATCCAGAGAATTGACCAAACTTTATGAAGAAACCATAAGGGGCACGGCAAAGGACGTTTTAGAACATTACACGAACAAACCCCCTAAAGGTGAAATTGTTATTGTAGTTGCTGGTAAAAAATAAAATAATACAAAAAATCCTATTTTGCTCTTATCAAATAAGAGCTGACACATTAAATCACATAAAATGACTTTAGACACATTTATCCAAACCTTGAAAAACACACCAAAAGCTGTTGCATTCTCAGAAACTATGGCTGTTATTGATCAGTACTACGATTTTACTCCTACCGCTTTTAAAAATGGAACCTTAAATAACAGTGCTGGCGAAAACTCAGGGTCTTGTAAGCTTTTTTCATTTGCGAAAAAACAGAAGCTTTCAAAAGCAGAAACTTTAGCTTGTTTTGGTAAATTCTACACAGACGATGTATTAAAAGACCCCAATGGTAGCGGCCATCAAAACATTAGAAATTTTATAAAAACCGGTTTTGATGGTTTGGTTTTTGAAGGAAATCCTTTAAAGGAAAAATAATCCTTAAAAGGATTTTATCGCTTTATTCTCAATATTAACAAGATGGAATTTAAAACAGTTTTAGAATAGGCAATAGTTACACTTGATGCAAGATTTACTTAAAGACATACGGCAATGTACTATTTGTGAAAAGCATTTACCGCTTGGCCCACGACCGGTACTATCGGCAGATAAAAACTCTAAAATTGTAATCGTTGGCCAAGCGCCCGGAACCAAAGTGCATGCTTCGGGCATTCCTTGGGACGACCAAAGCGGCAACACATTACGAACCTGGCTAAATGTGTCTTCTGAAGATTTTTATGATGCCACCAAATTCGCCATTCTTCCCATGGGGTTTTGCTACCCAGGCAGAGGAAAATCTGGCGATTTACCACCTCGGCCCGAATGTGCACCACAATGGCAAAAACCATTATTCGATAATATGCCTCATGTTAAATTGGTGCTTTTAATAGGCATGTACGCTCAGAAGTATTATTTAAAAAAACAAGCCAAAAAGAACTTAACAGAAACTGTGCGACACTATCATGATTATTTACCTAAATACTTCCCTTTACCACACCCTTCACCCCGAAATCGGTTTTGGTTAGCCAAAAACCCTTGGTTTGAATTTGAAGTTTTACCAGAACTGCAGGAGCAGGTTAAAATCTTGATATAACAAATACTGCTTTAGTATTACAAAGCGCTCTTAAATTGCTCTAAAAAGCGAACATCATTTTCACTCAACAAACGGATATCTCCAATTTGATACAGTAGCATGGCAATACGGTCTATGCCAACTCCAAAAGCAAATCCAGAATACGCTGTCGGATCAATATTGCAGTTTTTCAATACATTTGGATCGACCATACCACAGCCACCAATTTCCAACCAACCTGTACCTTTGGTTATTTTATAATCGGTTTCTGTTTCTAAACCCCAATACACATCAATTTCTGCACTGGGTTCTGTAAATGGAAAATAAGATGGACGCAAACGGATTTTAGACTTCCCGAACATTTCCGTAGTAAAATATTGGAGCGTTTGTTTTAAATCGGCAAAACTCACATCCTTATCAATGTACAGACCTTCAAGTTGATGGAAAAAACAATGTGAACGGGATGAAATCGCTTCATTTCTATACACTCGCCCAGGAGAAATCGTTCTTATGGGTGGCTTGTTATTCTCCATATAACGCACTTGTACAGAACTGGTATGAGTACGCAACAAAATATCAGGATTGGTTTGGATGAAAAACGTATCCTGCATATCGCGGGCTGGATGGTACTCCGGAAGATTTAAGGCCGTAAAGTTATGCCAATCGTCTTCTATTTCAGGCCCTTCACTAACATTAAACCCGATGTGTGAAAAAATATCGATAATTTGGTTTTTCACGATAGAAATTGGATGGCGTGCACCAATTTGAATAGGTTCGCCAGGACGAGACAAATCACCGTAAACCCCTTTCACCTCTTCTTTGCTTTCCAATTCTGCTTTTAAGGCCGCCACTTTGTCTTCAGCTGTACTCTTAAGTGTATTGACTATTTTTCCAAACGCTTTCTTTTGTTCGTTCGATACATTCTTAAACTCAGCAAAATAATGGTTTAGCAATCCTTTTTTACCTAAATATTGTATACGAAAAGCTTCTACTTCTTCTTTAGATTCTGCTTTAAAAGCTTCGGCTTCGGCAATTAATTCTTTTATCTTATCTATCATGACATCATTAAAATGAGGACAAATTTAATGATTTTTATAAAGATAAAGCCTCTTCAATATAAGGAGTTTTAATTTTTTAAACACCCATAACCATAGCTTATGCTTTTAACAAAAAAGCCAAGTTATCTAATATGTACAAAGATTTAAAATTTTTATATAAAAACACCCCATAGAGCAACTCATAGAACCATAGCGCTTTGCCGGTTTAGCAGGAGGTGAAATAAAAAATCAGGATATATATTCGGACTCTAAAAAATAATTAACAATAGCCTCTTTCATTAAAATACTTTGTTCTCCAGCCTTTAAGTGCGGCAAGGTTTCCAAAGCTTTATAATGCGGCCAACCTTCATCATCTACATATTCCAACTCGTAATACCCATAAGGCTTAAGAAGCTTACAAATTGCAATATGCATGAGGTCTAGTTTTTGATCTTTTTTAAAGGTTCGCTCCAATTGCCCCAATTCTTGTACTCCAATAAGGTAAATTACAGCATCTAAATCCAAGATGTCACCATCTGCAAATTGATTGGATAATTTTTTAATTACCAACTCCCAACGTTCTTTTAATTGTTCATCTCTTGCCATTTGTAAAATTGAAGTGTTTAAATTAAAATACAAAGTTAATGAACCTCTACCTTATTTCTACATCTCAAATTTTTAAAATACATCTAGGGCTTAAAACCATCAATTAATAGCAAAAGCCCTTAACGGCCTAAAATCTTTTTATTATATATTTACAAAAAAGATTGACAGCATGGGAGTTTTAGATATTGTTTTAAGCATCTTGATACTATTTGGATTGGTTCGTGGTTTTATAAAAGGCTTTTTTGTAGAAGTAGCCTCTTTAATTGCTTTGGTAGCTGGTGTTTATGGAGCAATTCATTTTAGCCATTTTGCAGCCAATTTTATGTCCTCTTATGTGGAATGGGATGAAAAAACCATTAATATTACAGCTTTTGCAACTACCTTTATTGTTATTGTCTTAATCATTGCTTTAGCAGGAAAAGCCCTAACCACATTGGCTAGTTTTGCAGCTTTAGGGCTCGTAAACAAGTTACTTGGAGCACTTCTTGGAGGCTTAAAGACTGTGCTTATTTTAAGTGTTTTACTTATTGTGTTTGAAAAAATGAACGCTACTATAGTGTTTACCAATGAAAAAGACCTAGAAGACGCTATGCTTTACAAGCCAATTAAATCTGTAATACCCATGATATTACCTACTATATTAGAGATTGATAAAAACGACACATTTCAAAGAAATGAGCCGTTAATCCATCCATCTTAACCCCTTTCTATAAGGGTTTAATCTAATTTATAAATCTCCATAATATCTGTTAGATATTTATCGAAATCTATTTTTAAATCGATAAGTTTTCCTGAGCGTACATCGAATACCCAGCCATGCACCACAAGCCCTCTATCTCTATTGGCTTTTTGCACCACTGCTGTTTTTATAAGATTAACGCATTGCTCCTGAACGTTTAGTTCCACAAGTCTATCGTATTTTTTTTCTTCGTCTTCGATCGTATTCAACTCATCTCGATGGATACGGTACACATCGCGGATGTTACGCAACCAAGGGTTTAAAATCCCTAAATCTTCAGATTGCATGGCGGCCTTTACTCCACCACAAGCATAATGCCCACATACCACAACATGTTTTACCTTTAAATGTCCTACAGCATAGTTTACCACAGACATCACGTTTAAATCGATACTAATCACCATATTGGCGATATTGCGATGTACAAAAACATCTCCAGGGCCTAAACCCATTAATTCTTCAGCAGTTACCCTACTGTCGGAGCAACCAATAAACAAGAGTTCTGGAGTTTGTCCCTTGCTCAAATTTTCGAAGTATCCTGGTGAAGTAGCTAATTTATCTTTTATCCACTTTTCGTTATTTTGAAATACGGTTTTTATATCCATAGAATCATTTTCTTTTGGCTATAAATATAATTCAAAAAAATTAAAGTGCTTTAATGTCTTCGTTTTTAATCCAACCTATTTTACCGTCAGATAATTTTATTTTCTTCCAATCCTCTACAGCTTCCATAATTTGAACTTTAGTCCCTTCATGCAACCTAAACGATTCTTCACTACGATTATTGGGCTCACTTTTTACTCTGCTTTCTTTTGCAAATACAATGGCGGGGCGGTCTCTTTGATCTAAATTAAATTTATGAAAAGCAAACAAAAGTGCAGACACCATAAAGCCTATAAACACAAAAGAACCTATAAAAGACAAGCGTTTTTTTAAGGTTGAATAAGCGAAATAATACATTAAAAATAAGATTACAAAACAAAACACACTTACCACTGCCATAATGGCCCAAGTATCAAACGCGAATGTATTGGTAACCTTGTTGAGTATTTTTTTCAACCCACCTTCCGGAACAGTCTCTATAGCATCGATAGTCATGTTTCTTGAAAACGCCAGATTATTTTGTATGTCTGGATCGTTTGGTGATAATTGCAATGCTTTTTCATAATAATAAATGCTAGACGCAATATTATTTAATTTATAGTGTGCATTCCCCAGATTAAAATAAAGTGCCGCCGAATGGTTTCCGGTTTTCAAAATAGCACTATAATGATCTATAGCTTCAGCAAACTTACCATCGTTATAAAGTGAATTACCTTTATCAAAATCAGCATTATTTTGCGCGTTTAGAACCGAACAAAACAAGATCATTAATATATAAAATAGAGACTTCATTTTATCGTGCTTGTTTATCAATTATCGAAATGGTTTTTGCGGCTTTATCATAATCTTCCTGCATGGTTACAATGTCTATAGGCGTGTAACGTGCCAATTCGCATCGCTCTAATAAATTCTTAAAATCTACAATCACCTCAGCATCCACCTGTCGTTCTATGAGTAGTGTTTTAATTTTATCTTTACTCAAGTCGCTAGTTTCTATCTGTAATTTCGCTTTTAAATAATTATGCAAAGCTTTTTCCATAGCAATATAAAACGCTTCTTTTTGACCCATTGCTTTTTTAGCATGACTCAAATATTTTCGCGCCAGTTTATCTGCTTTTCTTATTTTGTTACCAAAGGCATCTGCATCTCTAATCGCTTTCTTTTTTCGTATCACAATCGCCAATGGAATAGCTAAAAAAGGCAACAGCAATAGAGACCAAAATGTTCGGGTCTTAAAAAAAGAGGTGGTATCAATAGGCGTAAAATCCGTTTTTGTTTTTATAAAAGCAAACGGCTCACTATTCAACACCACACTATGTTTCGTAGTGGAAGCATCGTGAGAAGGGCTACTAGCCATTTGGCTATTTACAGGCCCTTCTAAAACATCAATAACAATTTCATCGGAATTAAGCCGTTTATACGTTTCTGTTTTTAAATCGAAGTAAGAGAATGAAATACTGGGTATAGGGTATTTACCTTTAAATTGAGGCACTAAGGTATAACTATCGGAAACACTTCCCTCCATTCCCCTTAAAAGGGTTTTCACATTCTCGGTATGCTCAGGTTCATAAACCTCTAAAGAACTTGGTAAAATTAATTTAGGAAGCGTAAACAGTTTCAAATTCCCTTTTCCTTTTACAGCTATTTTTGCCTGTAAAGACTCTGAAGCATCTAAACTCGTTTTGGTAGTGGTAACATTGAAATCAAACTCCCCAACCGCACCAGTAAAATCGACTGGCTTACCCGCTTCTGGCAATGGTTTTACCGTAATGCTCCTACTGCCCGCAGAAACTCTTTTATTGGCTCGTGTCATTAATCGGCTACCAAAAATATCACGTCGATTGGTTGGAACTTGCACAGTAATATCCAAAGTTAAAGGTTCTAAATCCAACTTACCTGTTTTTTGTGGATAGAGCACCGCTTTTCTATAAACAACATAATTATAATCTTCACCTTTAAATGTTCCCTTTTCCAGTTTTAGTTCTTTTACTGGAATGTCTTGGCTCCAAAAATCATTATATTTTGGAACATCTACATCATTTAGATTGGTAACGTTTACGCTTGAAGAAAAATAGAATTTATAAACCACCGTAACCGCTTCATTTAAATAAGGGTTTGTATTCGATATTTCTGCTACCAAATGAATGTTTTCTGAGGCAATATAATTAGGGTCATTCGGGTCTGCTGGTTTATCTATAGCACTAGTAACCTCAATGGTAATAGGCACCGTTTTATAAGTTTCGCCATCAATGGCAATAGTGGCCTGATTAAGAATAAAGGTCCCCTGTTTTTTAGGAGCTAGAAAGTAACTATATGTTTTAGAGTAAGTTCTAGTGCCGTTAATCCAGGAGTTACTAACAGATTGATTTGGGCCTCCTACAACTGTAAAACCAGAGAAATCTGGAGGGTTAAAATTATCACCGTCTTGATTCATTTCAAAATCCACCCTTAAACGTTCGTTAACGCCCAACTTGGTCTTACTTACTTTAGCCTGAAATTTCACTTGAGCAGAAACCATGCTTGTGGCAAGTAGAATTAGAAATATAAATATGTATTTTATTCGTTTCATGTGATTTACGATGTTCCGTTTACGATGTATGAATTAAGTTCTATTTGAAAGCCAAACCCATAAATTATAATCCGTAATTCAAATTACCAATCTTTGTCTGTTTTTATGATAACCCCTTTTTGCTTTTCTGCATTCATCTTTTCCTGCACCTTTTGCTCTTGATTACCCATCGCTTCCAATAGGCTCTCTATTTGCTGTGGAGACAACTGCCCGGGTTGGGGTTGGGGCTTTTGCTCTTCTTTTTTATCCTGACCTTCTTTTCCTTGGTCTTCTTTATCATCTTTAGGCTTACCGTCTTCTTTTTTATCTTCAGAATCTTTTTTATCTTCTTTATCGTCGCCTTCTTTATTGTCTTTGTTTTTTTCCTCTTCTTTATCGTCCCCGTCCTTACTATCTTTATTCTCTTCTTTGTTGTCTTCGTTTTCCTGATCTTTATTGTCGTCTTTATTTTCTTGATCGTCTTTATTTTGATCCTCTTGATCCTTCTGCTCCGCTGCACACACCTTTGCTATTCCAAGATTATAACGTGTCTCATTATCTGTAGGATCGTTTCTCAAAGCGCTTTTATAGGCCTCTACCGCTTCTTTACATTGCTTATTCTTCATTAAAATATTTCCAATATTATGAAACACTTTATGTTTTTCCGCTTTTGTTGATGCCGTTTGTACAGCCTGTTCAAGACGGTAAAGCGCTTCGTTATATGCCCCACTTTTATAGTAGGCCGTTCCCAAATTATAAATCCCTTCCGTAGTTTCAGGCCTTTCTGAAATTGCTTTACGATACGCCATCTCTGCCGAAACATAATCATCGTCACCAATTAAAGTATTGCCCTGAAACACATAATCATTTGCTTTTTTTGAAGCCAACAATTGGGCTTTATCTTGCTCCTGAGAAAAAGAAAATGTGCTAAGCAATAATAATATATAGAGTCCTATTTTCATTTTTATCTGCTCGTTTTTTTAATGGCATATAAAGATATAAAACGCTTGTAGTTGTTATAGTTAAAGGTTTTATAAATGTTTGCTATACACGCTTATAATAAAGTTTGTTTATCTAATTAAAAGTTCTCATTAAATAAATTGAGTTTTTTCAACCATGCTGTTTTACGCTCTAAAAGAAATATATCTAGTAATAGGAATAAAATACCAAATCCTAAAAACCATTGAAATTGATCTTTATAATCGGAAAACTGTTTGGATTCAAATTCTGTTTTTTCCATACCATTTAAAATATCCCGAATACGCTCTACCACAACACTCGTGTTTTGGCCGTTTACATAAATTCCTCCGGCCTCTTCTGCTATTTTTTTAAGAAACCTCTCATCCAATCGGGTTATCACGGTTTCACCTTTAGTATCTTTTTTATAATGTAATAGAATCCCGTTTTTCTTTATCGGAATAGGCCCTCCTTTTACATCGCCTACGCCAATGGTAAATATCCTTATACCATGTTCTTCAAAAGCCTCTTCTGCTACATTGTCCGATCCCCCACCGTGATCTTCACCATCTGAAATAATAATAAGCACCCTATTGGTTTGCTCTTCGTCATTAAAATAAGTCTTCGCCAATTTGATGGCTTCATTAATAGCGGTTCCCTGAGAAGACAGCATATCGGTATTCATGTTTTGAAGAAACATCTTTGCTGCGCCATAGTCTGTAGTAATAGGCAATTGCGGAAAAGCTTTTCCAGCATAAGCGATAATCCCCACGCGATCACTTGCCAAATTATTAATGATTTGAGTGACCAATTGTTTTGTTTTCTCCAATCTATTGGGGGCAATGTCTTCAGCAAGCATACTTTTAGAAACATCTACAGCAAATACAATATCGACACCTTCTCGTTTTACAGTTTCCAATTTAGAGCCTATTTTAGGGTTCACTAAAGCTATTGCCAAACATGCAAACGCCAAACATAATACAATAATTTTCAAAACCGACTTAAAAAAGGACTGGTTTGGACTCAATCTCTTTAGAAGCTGTTTGTCTGCAAACTTTTTTTGTGTTCTTTTTCTCCAAAATTGAAGCACTAAAAAAAGTAGGAGTACTACTGGAATTATTACCAGTGCCCAAAACCATATTTTCTCTTCTAATAGATACATTTTTTTAAAATTCCAATATTAAAAAACCAAATTCCAAAAATTGTTAATTCGGTTGTTTTGTTAATGTTAATCTTTATTAATTTTCAAGGATTTACGTTTTATAGCGATCAAAATCTTTACAAATGACGAAGCAGCGTCTATACAAAACTCCTAAACAAGGTAAAACGTCCCAAAAGCTCCAGTATTAATAAAAAACCTGCTAGAAGTACTAATGGGCGGTACATTTCTTCATAGTTGTAATATTTAAACTCTTCAACATCTGTTTTTTCAAGTTTATTTATTTCATCATAGATTTCCGCCAACTTATTATTATCGGTAGCTCTAAAATACTTGCCTCCTGTTACTAAAGCTATTTCTTTAAGTAAAGCCTCATCAATTTCAACCTGTACCCTAATACGCTGTATATCTCCATTTCTGGTCATGGCTGGAAACATTGCCATGCCATTGGTTCCCAAACCAATAGTATAGACTTTTATATCGTATTCTGCTGCCAGTTCGCTCGCCGTTTTAGGGTCTATAAAACCAGAATTATTAACACCGTCGGTTAATAAAATAATCACCTTTCCTTTGGCTTCGCTATCTTTCAATCTATTAACGGCTATTCCTAAACCAGTACCTATGGCCGTACCATCTTCTAAAACCGTGCTAAAATCGATTTCATTTAAAGACCTCAATACAATGCCCTTATCACTAGTAATCGGGGTTCTTGTATAGCCTTCGCCAGCATATTCCACTAGGCCTATACGGTCGTTCGGCCGATCTTTCACAAACGCTGCGGCCACTCGTTTTAAAGCTTCCAATCGGTTAGGCTTTAAGTCTTCTGCACGCATACTTCCAGATATATCCATGGCCATAACAATATCGATGCCGCGCGTAGTTTTTGTTCGAGAAGACACATCTACCGTTTGGGGTCTTGCTAAAGCCGTAATCAATAAGGCCAAAGCCACTACGCGTAAAACAATTAAGCCATGTCTTAGTTTTGGCAGCCAAGACTGGGTAACCTGGAATCCTTTTAAACTAGATATTTTAAGCTCTGCCGTTTGTTTGTTTATTTTTAAAACATACCACAGTATTATTAATGGCAGTAATAAAAACAACCAAAAAAATTCTTTATTTAAAAATTCTATGCCTCCAAACATCAGTCTTCTACTTTTTTAAGTTCTATGGAATTTAAAATGCGATCCACAATCTGATCAGCATAGCGATCTTCTTTTTTCCATGTTAGCACAATTTGCTGTATCACGTTTTCGGCATTAAACACCAATACAATATAATTGCCTGTTTCTTTCCTATCTGGAACCAATGAAGGAAAATCGCCTGTTCCATAAGTTTTTAAGCCTTCTGCTCCATTAGGGGTGACAAACGTATCGGCTTTTACTAACATATTTTCCACGCCTTGGTTCTCCATCATTTTAATACTCTGTTCTGCAATTTGTTCGAGGTCTATCTTATTTTCACCTAAATTTTTAAGCACTGTTGTTATTACGGCAACATTAAACCCCTCCACCAGACTACCATATCCAAACATAGTCATATCTACTTCCTGCTTAGCCTCTTCTGGTATAGGTGGCTGCATTCTTTTCAACACTTTTGGCGTACGTATACTTACTGGTGGCACACCATAGTCACTAGACACCCAAGTACCTTCTAAAAGCGCTTTGCTTTCATGCCCCAAAACAGTGTCTTTCACATAATTAAAACCATATTTTATTGAAAAACCAACTCCTACCCCAATAAGCAAAAGAATGGCAACAGCTACAGTAAGGATTATTTTTCGACGTTTTGTTTTACGCTCTTGGTCTTCTCTATATTTCTCATCTAAAAGTTTTTCTTCCTCTGTGGGTTCTGGCAAAGCTTCTTTTACATTATCGATTTCTAGATCAATGGTTTTCCTATCTAGTTTGGCAAGTTCAACATCTGGTGCAGATTTGGCAAATTTAACCAAGTCGGCTCGTTTTAAAATACTTTCTAAGTTTTTAATATCCTCTTTACTAAGATCTATTTGATTACCGTCTTTTAGTAAATTAAGTCTATGAATAAGCTCATCGGTTGTACTTTCCAATGCACGATCATATACTTTTTCATCCAAATATTTTCTAATGATAAATGTTAATTCTGAATAGTAATCCTTAAGGTTTTCATGTTCTAAATAAAGACTTTCATCCAGTTTCTTCAAGGCCATTTTAGCTCTATCGTATGGGGGTAATAAGGCTATCTTTTCTTCTTCAGACAATGGTTTTTTTCGCCAAATAAACCAATATAATGTAAAACCAATACTCCCTATTACCAATAAAGCCAGCAAAACATACTGCCACCAATTATTAGAGGATTTGTTAACCTCCATTATCGGCTTAACATCGTAAAGCCCTTGTTTGGTAGTGTCTATAATGATGTTACGAACCTCCACCTGCATAGAATCGGTGAGAATTGTTTTATTGCCGATGACAACTTTTTGCTGAGGAATTGTATAAGCCCCAGAATCGAACTGCGTTAAGCCATATCTTTTAATAAGATTGTATCTGTCCTTATTTTTTATGGTATCGACAACGTAAGATTCTATCATTTCTAAAGGAGAAAATGATTGTCCTTCAGGAAATACCACAACACTTGCAGAATCGGCTTCAACTTGTATGGCATAAGTGATTTGTTCTCCAATTTTTATGGATGTAGAATCTGTAGTAACGGTAACTTGGGCAAATAAAAAGAAAGTATACAGAAAAAAGAACAAAGAGATCCCGACAGTTTTTGGGTTACCGAAAACCGGAAACCGAAGACCGAAAACGGAAGCTGTTTTTTTTATAAACCTAAGATCGTAATTCATAAATTGTAATTCTTAATTTCTTCGTTTAAAATATCCCAACAACTTTTTTACATAACTTTCATCTACACGACAATCTATAACGCCCGCTCCAGACTTGGTGAAACTGTCTTTAAAGTAATTTACTTTTTCTTGATAAAACTTACCGTAATTAAGCCTTACTTTTTTAGAAGCAGTGTTTACCAACATCAATTCGCCTGTTTCCTCATCCTGCATTTGAACCATGCCTAAGTTTGGTATCGTTTCTTCATGTTTATCATAAACCCGGATACCTGTAACATCATGCTTTTTAGAAACTATTTTCATAGTTTGATGGTAATCTTCTGTTATAAAATCGGAAAGCACAAATACAATGGCTTTTTTCTTCATTACGCTTTGCATGAACTTTAAAGCTTCAGCCAAATTCGTTCTTTTACTTTCTGGTTTAAATTCTATCAATTCTCTTATGATCCGCAATACATGCGAGCGCCCTTTTTTGGGCGGAATATAAAGCTCTACCTTATCAGAAAATAAGATAAGCCCGATTTTATCATTATTTTGTGTAGCCGAAAAGGCCAAAGTTGCAGCAATTTCGGTAACTACTTCATTTTTAAATTGGGTATCAGTTCCAAAAAGCTCCGAACCCGAAACATCTACCATTAACAACATGGTTAGTTCGCGCTCTTCTTCAAAAACCTTAATATAAGGTTCATGGTAACGAGCCGTTACGTTCCAATCGATATTTCTAACATCATCCCCAAATTGATACTGCCGCACCTCACTAAAAGTCATACCACGCCCCTTGAATGTAGAATGATATTCCCCTCCAAAAATATGATCAGACAAGCGACGTGTCTTAATCTCTATTTTTCGTACTTTTTTTAGTAAGTCTTTAGTATCCATCTTTTGAATTTACGATTTTTGATTTACGACAGCTTTACTAAAAAGGCATCGCAATTCGTTATGTGTCATTCTAAAATCTGAAATTCTAGGGGACCTCAATTTCGTTAACGATTTTATTGATAATATCAACAGATGTTATGTTTTCAGCTTCTGCTTCATATGTAATACCTATTCTATGTCGTAATACATCATAAACCACAGCACGAACATCTTCTGGAATAACATATCCACGGCGCTTGATAAACGCGTAACACTTTGCGGCCACTGCTAAATTGATACTCCCACGAGGGGATGCTCCAAAAGAAATTAATGGCTTTAAATCGGCAAGTCTATATTTTTCTGGATAACGTGTTGCAAAAATAATATCCAGAATATATTTTTCAATTTTCTCATCCATATAAACCTCACGTACCACCTCTTGTGCCCTAAGTATTTGAGCAACGGATATTACTGGGTTTACTTTTTCCCAAGACCCTTTCATATTAGCCCTCATAATAAGTTGTTCTTCAGCAATTTTGGGATAATCAATAACCGTTTTTAACATAAAACGGTCTACCTGAGCTTCTGGTAAAGGATACGTACCTTCCTGCTCAACAGGGTTCTGTGTAGCCATTACTAAAAAAGGCTTATCTAAGACAAACGTTTCGTCTCCAATAGTCACTTGCTTTTCTTGCATTGCTTCTAATAGTGCAGATTGTACTTTTGCTGGTGCTCTATTAATTTCATCGGCAAGAACGAAGTTTGCGAAAATAGGACCCTTTTTTATTGAAAAATCATTGACTTTCATATTATAAATCAAAGTACCTGTAACATCTGCAGGCAATAAGTCTGGTGTAAACTGTATTCTACTAAAACTACCATCTACTGCTTGCGCCAAGGTGTTTATCGCCAAGGTTTTTGCTAAACCAGGAACACCCTCCAATAAGATATGGCCTTGTCCCAACAGGCCTATAAGCAACCGTTCTACCATATACTTTTGACCCACAATGACTTTATTCATTTCTAGCATGAGTAAATCGACAAAAGCACTTTCTCTTTCAATTTTTTCGTTAATGGTCTTAATATCAACTGTCCCTGTTTCTTCCATTATTTTAAAATTTTATGGCTCGAATATACTGTTCTTTTCTTGAGCATTGCAAATTGTTAAAATTTTTCTTCGAAGCCTGTTAAAGATTGGTTAAAATAATTTAAGCCTGCCGTTAATAATTGGTTAAAGCAAATAAGCATAACCCTCTAACTCTATGCCTATTATAAATATTTAAAGTGTTTCGAGTGTTTTTTGAACAAAAAAATTTTATATTCATGCCACTAACACATGCATACCTAAAATGAAGAAAACTGCTTTAATTACAGGAGCCACTAGCGGCATTGGAGAAGCAACCGCATATAAATTTGCCAAGCACGGCATTAATCTTGTGCTCTGCGGGAGGCGTTTGGAACGTTTGCTTTCCATAAAAAAAGCCCTAGAAATGTTTTGTGAGGTTTACATCCTTAATTTTGATGTGAGCAATAAGACCGAAACCCTCAAAGCCATTGAATCCTTACCAAATCCTTTTAGTTCTATCGACATTCTTATAAATAACGCAGGAAACGCGCACGGATTAGACCCTATACATCTAGGTAAAATTGAAGATTGGGATGCCATGATAGATATTAATATAAAGGGGTTGCTATATGTGAGCAAGGCTATTATTCCGCAGATGACGGAAAGACAATCAGGACATATTATAAATATTGGTTCTTCGGCAGGAAAAGAAGTTTATCCAAAAGGGAATGTATATTGCGCAAGCAAACATGCTGTTTTAGCTCTTACCGAGGGCATGCGCATAGATTTGAATCCGTTTGGAATAAAAGTTACGGCCATTAACCCTGGGCTGGTAGAAACCGAGTTTTCAAAAGTTCGTTTTAAAGGCAACAAAGAAGCTGATAAGGTTTACAAGGGCTTTAAAGCTTTGCAAGCTGAAGATATTGCCGAAATAATTTACTTTGCTGTTTCGAGACCAGCACATGTAAATATTGCAGACCTTTTGGTCTTTCCCACTGCACAAGCCAATAGCGTTACAATAAAAAAAGAGTTTTAAACCAACAACGATAGGATTCTTAACTTAGAAGAATCACAAAAAATGATTAACAAACGCCTACTCATAAAACACCTTTTAGCACACAATGATGAGAACAGTTTCTATGATAAGAAGCTAAAAATAGATATTGGGCAAACAGAAGGAAAAGGAAAGTTTCTAAAACACATTTGTGCCCTTTCCAACAGTAACCCAGAAAATAATTCTTATATCGTTATAGGTATCAAGGATGAAGACAATACCATTATTGGGGTCGACTTTTTCGATGATAGTAAAATCCAAAACCTCATCAATGCGTATTTAACAAACCCACCTATTGTGCAATATGAAAACATCCCTTTCCCACACTTACCCGATCATAAAGTCGTGGGATTAGTCACGATTAGGGCTACTGGAAAAATAACCTCCCTTCGGAAAAACATATGGAAATACTATAGCGGTGCGGTCTTTTTTAGAGAGGGCAGCATTAGTATGCCCAAAGTATTTGATGTGGAAATAAAAGATGTTAACTCGAAAATAGTAGAGGCTATTGAGAATAATGCCCAAAACAACATTGAGCACACCTTAAATGCGGTGTTTGATTTCATGCAAAAACGTAAAGATTACAATCCGCAATACAAGGTTTTTAAAGAGTATTTTGTAATCTGTTGGGCTGGACAAAAAAAGAGCATTGATGGTAAAGCCTATTTTTCGAGAGTGGATATTGAGTTGATCAATGAACAAGTGCGTTTGTTTTTCTCTACTCTAGACGAAGTAACGATTATGATAGATAATGATACGTTTAAAATTATAGAATATGTAAACTTAGGACTCCACAATTCAACCCAATATTACCCTTTAGAAGAAACCATTATCAATTTTGATAACAATGCGCGTTATACCATTGAAACAAGGTTAATGTTCAAAGCACCTCAATATGATAAAAAAATATTGCACCGCATTTATAATACTAACAATGCTATTTTAGAAAAACTCAAAAAAGGATTATCGCTTACAAAACAAGAAGAACAAAAATTAAAAAACCTACCTATAACTTATTTAATCTGCTACCTAAACAGCTTCCATGAGGCTGTAGATAAGCTAAATGAAGCGAAACCACATTTAAAAGCATATAATGTAGAATCTTACATCCTTTACAAAGAATCTATGCGGATTTTAAGAAAACTAAAATACAATTAACATTTTGTTAATAAAACTAATCATAAGTATGCCTTAGAAATTGCTTACAAAATTAATTTTACCCATCTTTGCCATGCTATTAATCTTTTTTTTATTAAACCTTGTTCCTTCCATTTATTTGGTTTTGGGACAAGGTTCTTTTTTAACTTACAACGCATAGTGTTTTAAACCGCGCTTCCCTTTATTACCGTTAACACAAATCTCAAATAAGGCTTAAATATGATAATTAAATTATACAAAACCTTATTCATCTTTTTGAATATAGGAATGAATAATCTCTTCAAGCTCTTGATTTTCGGCAAGTTCCAACAAAGTTCTGTTCACCTCTGAAATAAGTCCTGAATGTATTGAAAATGCAAAACCATACCCTTGCTTATAATACTCTGCTTTGCTGATATATAAGTTTTTGCTTTTATTGTTTTTTATAAAATACAATAACTGAGGACGATCGTACACCACTGCTTCTACATTTTTACTTTCTAAATCTGCGATAGCCTCGTCTAAATCGCTTAAACCAACTTCTTTAATTTTAGATTTATTTAAAAACGCCTCCGATGGCGAGCCCGAAATGGTGGCTACTTTACGTCCAGAAAGCTGCTCTATATTTGAGATTGTTGTAGAATCTAATGAAGAAAGTGTTAAGGTGCTTGCTATTCCTGCCACCATAGATGTAGCAAAAATAATAGATATTATCATCCAAGACCCCGCTATAATCCTGCCAAGGACGGTTACTGGAGCTTTATCCCCATACCCCGTGGTACTCATGGTTACAATAGCTAGCCACATTCCAGTTCCAATCCCATTTAAAGGATCTTCAGAAAATTGTTCTGGTGATTGTTTCCGCTCGGCTAACCAAAGGAGTGTTCCCACAATAGCAAGAATTATTAAAAAGATGGCCACAGCCATTATTAGTTTAAAACTAAAAAGCGGTTTTACCTTCTGCCAAATGCTCTGGTTTTCAATCCGTGAAATTATAGAAATACTAGAGTTGTAAAACGGTTGAGAAAAACGCATCGTTTCAAGCCGCTTTGCTGTTATGCTTATCGGCCCAACAACCAAGTCTAGTTCTCCTTTACTTAATGCTCGTAAAGCTTCATCTACATTTTCAAAAGGAACATATTCAAAGTCCCAATCTTTTTTTTCTGCGATATTATCCCAAATTTCAACAGCAATACCTGCTTGATTTTCATTAAAAACGAAAGGCTCATTTCCAGCTACACCCACCAGTAATGTTTTGGCTAAAGTATCCGAAACTTTTACTTGTGCATAAGCGCTTAATGTAGAAAAAACGAGGAGCGTATATAAAACTATTTTTTTTACTGAATTTATTCGCATAGTGTAACCGTATTAAATTATGGCATTCAAGCATTTACTCTCAGAAATCCAAAGTTATTATTTTAAATTTTAGTTTTTTATATTTCCTCGTTTTTTAAGTTCCTTTTCTATAAATCAAACTTGTCTTAAGCCAACGGATATCCATCATTTCTTGAAGCTCCCCAAGTTTTATTCATAATTTTCGTTCATTTTATAGGGCACTACTTTTTATAAAGTCTTTTTTTTATGGCATTTATCCCCTACAGGCGAACCCCACCTCTTCTCGACGCGCAGCAGCTAGAGCTACTATTTATAAAGGCTTCCCCTATTCCAAATTGTATGGCCAAACCTCCTGTATTTCGTTCTTTTATAAAACCACATACAGTGAAATTGCTGATAACATACTGTTTTAATTAAAGCTTTTCTAAAAACACAAGGATAAAACACACATCCCACGTCGGCAGTTTCCAATAAGTTAATTCTAAAATTAAAGGCTCAAAATAAATAAACAGGGGCCTAAAAGCTTTTTAGGTTTAAAAATATTTAATTTTGCCATAAACAAAATAGTCTTATACTAACGAAAATACCCCAAGTTTTCTTTTACCTAAACCCAACATAGTATGTCCATAAAAAAACAAATCGTCCTTATAGCCCTTCTCATCTTTACTTTTTCTTGTAAAGAGAATACAGAAGAAAATGATAATCTTTATAAATTTAGAGATTACATCAGCTATACCACGTCAGGCGTCATTTCTGTAGCAAGCCCCATACAAATCAGTTTAGCAAAAGATGTTGAAACTTGGGAAATAGAACAAAAAATAACGGACAAGCTTCTAAACATAAAACCTCATGTACAAGGTCAATTAACCGCAGGTAATGCCCACACGCTCCTTTTCACCCCCGACGAGCCTTTAGAACCCGATACCGAGTATACGGTTACAGTAAAACTAAACGACATCTATAAAAATATACCCAAGGGTTTTGAGGATTACACCTTTCAGTTTAAAACCATTGCTCCTAATTTTAACGTGGTAACCAACCACCTTCAGTCTTATAGCAAAAAATGGCAGTATTTAGAAAGCACTATAAAATCTGCCGATGTTATTTCATTAAAAGATGCAAAATCTCTTGTTGAAGTTACACAAAATGGCAAAAAACTTGCTCTTGTTTTTAATGAACTTAACAAAAGCTCTAAGTTTTTCGACTTTAAGATCGATAGCATCAACCGATTAATTGAAGATAGTGAGATCCTTATCAAGTGGAACGGCAAACCGATTAAGGCTAGCAATAAAGGAGAAAACAAAATTACTATTCCTGGCATTAACCATTTTACCGTCGTAGCTCTAGACGTTACGCAAGCACCAGAACAACACCTTTCCATAAATTTTTCTGACCCATTAAAAAAACAACAGAATTTTGATGGCTTAGTTAGCATTCAAAATATTAAAAACCCTAAATATATTGTAGATGGCCATGTGTTAAAGGTTTATCCCGGCAGCAAACTGGTAGGCGATATACAAGTGGATGTTTTCCAAGGAATTTCCAATACAGATGGCTATAAGCTTAAGAAAACCTTTTCTGAAACCATCACCTTTGAAAACCTAAAACCTCAAGTTAGACTCATCAGTAATGGTTCTATTCTACCCAACTCCGAGCAATTAAAATTCAACTTCGAAGCCGTTAATTTAAGTGATGTCGATGTACGGATCATTAAGATTTTTGAAGATAATGTGCTTCAATTTCTTCAAGATAACAGCTTAGGCAGCGGATATGGTTACGATGTAAAAAAGGTAGGAAGACGTATTGCAAAACAAACGATAACATTACAAACGTCAGCAGAAAACACAGGGAAATGGAAAGCTTACAGTATCGATTTATCCAAATTCTTTAAAGCAGACCCAGGTGCTATTTACCGAGTAGAATTGAGTTTTAATAAAAATTATTCGCTTTTCGATTGTGAAAACACCTCCCATGCAACAAATACCGAAAATAATGATAACGACTACGAGGATGAAGCGTATTATGATGGAGGTGAAGCTAGCTATTCGGAAGATGATGAATTACGTGAAGAAGCCTATTGGGACAACATCACGTACCGCTATAAAGATTACAATTACAACTGGCGCGAAGAAAATAACCCATGCCACGATGCCTATTATGGAGAAGACAAAATAGTATCTCAAAACCTACTGGCATCCAATTTAGGTGTTATTGCAAAACAAGGTGCAAACAACTCGTATTTCTTTGCCGTTACCAATATTTTAAACACCCAACCTGAAGCGAATGCCACAGTGGCCATCTATAATTTCCAGCAACAAGAAATAACTAGAAAAACTACTGATGCCGAAGGCATGATAGTGATTGATTCTGATAAAAAAGCGGCGTTTGCAGTCGTTACAAAAGGAAAAAACACCACTTATGTGAAACTAGAAGACGGTAACTCTTTATCCCTTAGCAAATTTGATGTTTCCGGAAATCGTTTACAGCGTGGACTAAAAGGCTATATTTATGGCGAACGTGGTGTTTGGCGCCCTGGCGACACCTTGCACCTAGCCTTTATGTTAAATGATAACGATAATAAATTGCCTAAAGATCATCCTGTTAAAATGGAAATTACAGGCCCGAACGGCAAGTTGATTTATAAAAATGTAACCCAAGACCATGTCAACAACTTCTATAACTTCACCGTTCCTACAGCCACAGAAGATAAAACAGGAAATTATAATGCCAAAGTATCTGTTGGCGGCGCTATCTTTTATAAAGGTTTAAAAATTGAAACCGTTAAACCTAATCGTTTAAAAATTAAAATCGATTTTGAAAACGAAATACTTACAAGCACAGAACCCTTAAAAGGGGCTCTAGATGTTACATGGCTTCATGGGGCTCCTGGAAAAAATCTTAAAGCTGAAATTAAAGCGAAATTTAGCTCTTCTTATTCAGGTTTCGAGAATTATAAACATTATATTTTTAATGATCCTACCCGGCAATTTGAAACAGAAGAAATCAATGTATTTGAAGGTCAAGTCAATGAAGAAGGCGTAGCCAAGATTACAAACAAACTTTCGGTTGGTAAAAATGCACCAGGCATGCTTAATGTTCAATTTTTAGTTCGTGCTTTTGAAAATGGTGGCGATTTCTCCATGGATGCTTTTACAAAACAATATGCCCCATACGAGTCGTTTGTGGGTTTACAGTCGCCCGAAGGCAATGCCTATGGGTCTTTTTTTACAGATGAAAACCAAAATTTTAATGTCGTAACAGTAAACGCTAACGGTAAACCAGTAAAACGCAATACCCTAGAAGTAAAAATCTATAAGGTAGAATGGCGTTGGTGGTGGAACTCCTCGTACGATGATTTGGCAAGTTATGTATCCAGTAATTATCACAGACCTTATTCAAGTTTCAAAATAAACACCGATGAAAAGGGAAAAGCAACCTTCAAATTAAATATTCCTGATGATGAGCGCGGGCGCTATCTTATAAGAATTGAAGACCCTGTAAGCGGACATGCCACGGGAAGAACTGCCTATTTTTATAAAAACTGGTGGCAAAAAGCACCATCTAGCGATAAAGACGCCGCTAAAATGTTGGTGTTTGCGGCAGATAAGGAACATTATAATGTAGGCGAAACCGCTAAACTTACTTTTGCCTCTGGTAACGAAGGTCGTGCGTTAGTAAGCATTGAAAACGGTTCTGAAATATTGGATTACAAATGGATAAAAACACAACAAGGTGAAACGGTAGTTAATATCCCGATTACTAAAAACATGGCTCCTAATGTGTTTGTAAATATCTCATTATTACAACCACATGCTATTACAGCAAACGATTTACCTATTAGGCTTTATGGGGTTATCCCTATCATGGTGGAAAATCCAGACACAAAACTGTATCCGCAATTAAAAATGCCCGATGAACTGCGTCCAGAACAGGATTTTAAAGTTACCGTTTCTGAAAAAAACAATAAGGCAATGACTTATACTCTTGCAGTAGTAGAAGAAGGTTTATTGGACCTTACCCGTTTTAAAACCCCAAATGCTTGGGATGAATTTTATAAACGAGAAGCTTTAGGTGTAAAAACTTGGGATGTTTTCGATGATGTTATCGGAGCCTATTCTGGTAGTATAGACCAAGTATTTGCTATTGGTGGCGATAGTAATGCTGCAGCAGGGAAAAACAAAAAGCCTAACCGCTTCAAGCCTGTAGTAACCTACTTAGGGCCCTTTACGCTAAAAGCAGGAAAAAATAAAACCCACACCATTAAATTACCCAATTATATTGGTGCCGTACGTACCATGGTGGTTGCTGGAAACAATGACACGGAGGCCTACGGAAGCACTGAGAAATCGGTACAAGTAAAAAAACCGTTAATGGTGTTGGCCACACTACCTCGAAAATTAAGTCCGGGAGAAAAAGTAACCCTTCCCGTAACTGTTTTTGCTATGGATCCTAAAGTAAAAAACGTAGCTATTAGCTTAAAGTTAAGCCATGGCATTTCTGTAATAGGTGACTCTAAGAAAACCTTGAATTTCACAAGACCAGACGAACAAATGGCCTATTTTGAACTGGATGTTAGTAAAGCTAAAGGCTTTAGTAGTGTTGAAGTGATAGCCACTGGCCATGGCGAAAAATCTACTTATAATGTAGAACTAGATATTTTTAATCCGAATCCTGTTTCCTCAAAATCCATTAACAATGTTTTAGAAGGAAAAGGTCAAAAATCTTTGGATTTCTCCACTTTTGGAGTAGCGGGAACCAATGCCGCAACCGTAGAGTTTTCAACCCTACCTCCTATGGATTTTTCACGTAGGCTACAATTCCTTATCCAATACCCGCATGGGTGTTTAGAGCAGGTTACCTCAGCGGTGTTCCCACAGTTGTTCTTAAATGATATTTTCGACCTTACTCAGGATAGAAAGCAAGACATCCAAAAAAATATTGAAAGCGGCATTAAGCGCCTAGGGCATTACCAAAGACCCAACGGCGGCATGAGCTATTGGATGGGAGAAACCAGTATTAATGACTGGAGCACCAGCTATGCGGGTCATTTCTTGATTGAAGCTGAAAAGAAAGGTTTTGTATTACCACTAACGTTTAAAAGCAATTGGTTGTCATACCAAAAACAAGCGGCTAGAGATTGGAGACCAAGTTATCGTATCTATAATTCCGATTTAGCTCAAGCTTACAGGCTATACACCTTAGCTTTGGCCGGCAGTCCAGATTTATCGAGCATGAATCGATTACGGGAGTTTCCAGAACTTTCCAACGAAGCAAAATGGCGATTGGCGGCAGCCTATGCTTTAGCAGGGCAAAAAGAAGCAAGCGATAAGATTTCACAATCTGCAAACATCCATTTTAAACCTCAAGAGTATCATTATTACACCTACGGTTCTGTAGATAGAAATCGCGCAATGGCCTTAGAAACCATGATACTTACCAAAAATCCAAAAATGCGAGAACTTGCAGAATCTATAGCCAAAGATTTATCCAGCGATCGTTGGATGAGCACACAAACCACGGCCTATAGTTTACTTTCCATGGCTAAAATGGTGAACACCAACGGCGGTAAAGCCCTGAAGATCAATTACACTTTTAACGGAAAGCAAGAAAACATAGACACTAAAAGCGCAATATCTCAACGTAAACTTAATGTTTCTGAAGGTTTAAATACCCTATCGTTTTCTAATAACCAAGATAATATGGTTTACGTTCGCGTTTTAAATTCTGGCAAGTTACCCTTAGGCCAAGAATTGATAGAACAGCGTGGTTTAAGTGTTTCTGTGCAATACAAGGACTTAAAAGGTAATAAAATCGATGTTTCAAAATTACTACAAGGTCAGGATTTTGTTGCCACGGTAAAAGTGAGCAATCTTAAAAATGAATCTGTAAACGACGTAGCCCTCACCCAAATTTTTCCGTCTGGTTGGGAAATTGTAAACACACGTTTTACAGATTTTGGAGATAGCACTACAAGCCAAGCCCGACATGTAGATATTAGGGACGACCGTGTAAACTTCTATTTTGATTTAGCAGAGAAAGGCACACATAGCACGAAAACATTCAATGTCATGTTGAATGCCTCTTATTTAGGCACTTATTACTTGCCTGGCGTTCAGGCAGAAGCGATGTATGATCATGAGTTTTTAGTGAGAACAAAAGGCGCTTGGATAAGCGTTGAAAAATAGCCTATCAGCATCTAAACCGATATCAGACCCTGTTTTTTGCATACGCTAGCTTAAAAATAAAAAGAGCCTTTACTGTTTCAGTAAAGGCTCTTTTAAATGTGACATACACATCGTTAATTTAAATGTGGAATTCTTAAAACTTGACCAGGATAAATTAAATCCGGATTTTTAAGCATGGGTTTATTTGCTTCAAAAATAACAGGGTATTTCATAGCATTACCATAATACTTTTTAGCTATTTTGCCAAGCGTATCACCACTTTTCACTGTATAGAATTGAGCTTCTGGCTCTGGATTCTCAACGGTCATCTGGTCATCAACGGCTGCAATTCCATTAGAGTTCCCAACAACCAAAACAACTTTTTCTTTAGTAGATTGGTCATGGGCAGCACCCGTAACAGTAGCAGTGTCGTTACTAATTTTAATATTCAAGTGCTCAACCACTAGCTGTAAATCTGCTATGGTTTCCTCGAGTTTTTTTGAAGCTGCTTCTTCTCCTTTCAACTTTGCTGCAGCAGCTTCTGCCGACACCTCTGCAGCTTCTTCTGCATCTGTTTTCCCTATTCCGAAAACTTTTGCGCCTGCGTTTTTAATAAATGAAAATAGTCCCATATTGTTTTTGTTGTTTTTAAGGTTAACTTGATTTTCTATAAATTTAAACACAAAATAATAAATACAACACGATTATACATGACTTTTTCAAGTAAATTAAAAGTATATAAGATTATAAAAGCATGATATGTCTATAATCGAGGGTGTATTATAGGACTTCGTTAAAAAATAAACCGTTTAAGGCATAATAAGCCTTAAACGGTTTCCAAACTAAATAACCAACCAAATATGTTTATATTTTTCGAGAGGAATCTCTCGGATTTTCTACTTTATCTTTTTTAAATTTACGTTTTTTGTCTTTTATAACAGGCTTTGATCCTTTTTCATTAATCGATTTCTTAAACTGAATATAACCTCTACCTACAAACTCATAAACCGTTTTAGAGGCGGGGTGATATAACTTTATCTTTCCATCATTTATAACGCTCAATTCAAAATATTCATTGTTGAAGAAATCATAATCTAATGTTAAAGTTTTAAGGTACATGTTTCCAGTTACGTTTCCAACGCCATAAAGCCCCGTATAATCCCAGTAAAGATTATTAACGTGGACACCATTAACATCTTGTGAGCTCCTAAACCCCGAATCGTTTCCTCCTGCTAAAAATTGTAAATAATTCTCATTATCAAATTCGTTTATAGCACCAAAGTTACTGGTGTATATTTTTTCCCAAGCATCATACTCTTGTAAAAAATAATGGATATTATCGTAAAACACGAAATCATAATCAAAATTGCTACGTTGGTATCCTTTTAAGAAATAAGACGTATCGTTATTAATATCATAAAGTTCAAGAGTATTATTATTGATTTGGAATACATCAAAACTTGAAAAACCGTCAACATCATGTCGTACATCAAGAACCATATTGTAAGCATCGTAATCTGCAACAGGAATTCCAAATCCATTTCCCGTATCACCTAAACCCACAATATTATTATTGGCATACAGCACACCGTTTATAAACGACACAGTAAATGCTTTTTGCAAAAATGGCGTTTCGCCATAGCCTTTTGTGGCATTAATATCGACATACCATAATTCATGTGTATTTAAAACCTGATGTATGGAGATACTGGGGGGTTCAACCACATAATCGTCATGAACCACTTCGGTGTAACAAGAAGTAAAAAGCATGGCTACAAAAGCAAAGCTAGAAAGTAATTTTATAGTATTCATATCGTATGGGTATTATGATTTATATAGTATGGGTTTTCAAAACACGTGCCAAAAGTTTAAACCCCTGCGTAAATATAGTATTTAGGCTATAATGCATGTGAGGTAAAGTCTTATTTTATTTCAATTCTATATCGTCTATTTTCTAAACTCTATTTCCCTGATTCTACATGATGGCGAAATATTTTATGTATTTTTGAAATTAGAATTTATACTAAATTATGAGTGAACCTTTAAAATATGCCGTTTTTGGCGCCGGAAGCTGGGCAACGGCCATAGTGAAAATGCTTTGTGAAAACTTAGATGAAATAGGATGGTACATGCGTAGTGTTTACACCAAAGAGCATTTATTGAAAGCGCAACACAATCCAAATTACTTGAGCTCTGTAGAGTTTCATTTAGAGCAATTAAAACTTAGTAACGATATAAACGAAATAGCCGATTATGCCGATGTTTTAATTTTCGTAATTCCTTCCGCTTTTATTTATGGCGAATTGGAAAAATTAAATATCGATATTTCTAATAAAACTATTGTTTCTGCAGTAAAAGGGATTATCCCTGAAACGGGTTTATTGTTGGGGCAGCATTTTAATCAACATTATAATATTCCCTTTGAAAATCTAGCGGTTATCGCAGGGCCTTGCCACTCTGAAGAAGTGGCCTTAGAACGTTTGTCCTATTTAACCATTTCATGCTCTGATGCTGAAAGGGCACAAGCCATTGCCGATAGTTTATCTAGTGATTATATCAAAACCAAAATTAGTGATGATATTATTGGCGTGGAATATGCGGTCATGCTAAAGAACATTTATGCCATTGCTGCTGGAATAGCGCATGGCCTGGGTTATGGTGATAATTTCCAAAGTGTGTTAATGAGCAACGCCATTAGAGAAATGAAACGCTTTATTAAGAAAATGCATAAAATGAAACGCAACATCAATAATTCGGCCTATTTGGGCGATTTGTTGGTTACAGGCTATTCTTTATTTTCTAGAAATCGTATGTTCGGTAACATGATTGGAAAAGGCTACACTGTAAAATCGGCTCAAATGGAAATGAGCATGGTTGCCGAAGGGTATTACGCCACAAAAAGCGCCCATTTGCTAAACCAAAAAAACAAGAAAAAAACTCAACTACCTATTATCAATGCGGTTTATGAAATTCTATATGAAAACAAAAACCCCAAAAAAGTTTTTAAACGTTTAACGGAACAATTGGATTGAGTTATGAAAAGATGGCGTCTATTTTTTTTTAGACATTTATAATTTTGTTTTCTACATCTCATACGCTACAATCCTACATAAAAAACGATTGTAATAAGTTCTTACAAGAAAAAAGAGCCTTTAAACATTAAAAACCTTTAAACAAGCCCTGTTTTATAAAGCGACGGGAGAATTCACAACCTTCTCCCGTCGTTATAAACGATAACGTCTTTGATATCAAGCTTAACAGAAAGAAATGAACACTACCTTTCAACTTCACATATTTTAAAAAAGCCTCGAATTTTACACAAAATGAACAAGCATTATAACAACTCCACTTAATCTATTTTAGTAAATTTGCTATATTAACCTTAGTTACTTAATTTTTTTTATTTAAAAGCACATGCCTCATTTTTTTGTGAATGCAACTTTAATTTTGATTGGCATCCTAGGTCTGTTTATAATATCATTGATGTTAGGCTCTTATAGATCGAATATCTTTGTAAACTTCTATCTGGCAATAGCCTTTATTATATGCTCCATAAGAAATATGGTAATAGGCTTTTTTGAAATAACAGACATCAATATCATATCCTATTCGAAATATATTTCTCCTATTTATCTTATTGTATTTCCTGCGCTATACCTTTATTTTAAATCTTTATTAAAAGACTATAAACGTGTACACAAAAAAGACCTGATTCATCTTATTTATCCTGCACTACATTTAGTTCTAAGTTTTTTTCAAGCTTTTTTTCCAATTCTGGACAATCCTTTTTTTCAAAAATTACGATTTATAAGCTTAATTCTATTCATTCTGTTTTATTCTACCTTATCCTTTCGTACATTATATAAAGGACTTTGGAAGTCTGGGGCACGCAAGTTTATTGAAAAAAGACATTATCAGCTTATAAAAAATTGGACATTATTTCTTTTTATAATAACATCCCTTTTATTTCTAAGGGTTTTATATGCCATCTCTTTTGAAAAGCTGTCTAATGATCTTTTTGAAGCCAAAAGCTTTTCATTTATGGTTATCGTCCCTTGGCTTCTTATTTATGGTAAAATTTTAATCAACCCCCAAATCCTGAGTGGATTTCCAAAGTTAAAAAAGCGCAAATCAAAGATCCAGAATCAAGACATCTTTAATGAACACGTTTGGATTTTTAATTTTGCACATGTTTCTAATATTGAAGACAAAAAACTAGGCCGAAAAATAAGAAAAAGAGTTCTCCCTTTAATCTCTGACATTGAAAATTTTGTAACTAAAGAACATCCTTTTAGAAATTCACGATTTTCATTTTCCGATTTTTCAAAAGCCATACGCGTTCCTACAAGCCATCTTAATTATATTTTTAAATATCATGCTGTAGTCACTTTTGTAGAGTACAGAGAGTATTGCAGGATAAAAGACAGTTTAGCCCTTATAGATGATGATGGCTTAAACTCTTTATCGTTAAAGGAGCTATCCTTAAAGGTAGGCTTCAACTCTTATAAAGCCTACTACAGCGCATTTAAAAAACAAACGGGCATTAGTCCCAAAGATTATTTCCTTAAGCAAAATAAGGCCAGCGTTAGAAGTTTAAGTCTCGATTTTTAATAAGGCTTATGCGACGCGACACTAAATAAGCAAGCCTATATTTCAATAAGAGACTATCCATGAAGGTTATAAGATCAAATATTACGTCACTATTAATGCTTGACCCTTTATCGCACTGATGCTTATTATATATGTAGATTTCATTTTAGACATTACACGATGCTTTTTTTATGCAATACACCCCCTAGACATTCCCCATTTTACAGAACATAGATGTTATTCTGTAAAACATATGCATCTGTTTTATAGTAAAAACAAGGCACAAAAAAACCCGATATTTTCATATCGGGTTTCATTTTGCTCCCCCTCTTGGGCTCGAACCAAGGACCCTTTGATTAACAGTCAAATGCTCTAACCAACTGAGCTAAGGAGGAGTGTTATGGTTATATCGTTTAAGCTTTTTTCGTAATATTAGAATCTATTTTTAGATCCTGATAACACATCTAGCTTATAAATTTTAAAGAACCTTTCGCTTTTGCGAGTGCAAATATATATATATTTTTATACTATACAAACATTATTTTAAAAAATTTAATCAAAATAAATTATTTCGCTTTAACCTATTCTTTTCTGTTCTATTTATCACACTCAAAAAAGCTGAAACCCAAATTAAAATATTTGAGTTTCAGCTTTCTTTTAAATATAAACATGATTAAACAATATCGTCATAAAACACATAACAAGTTGTACTTATAAAGCGTTTAATTAAATATGGCCTTAAATATATCGTTTCCATTAGCAAACAGTACTAACGCTATTAATATAAAGAACCCTACCATTTGAGCGTACTCTAGAAATTTATCACCAGGCTTTCTTCCAGATATCATTTCATATAGCAAAAACATTACATGCCCACCATCTAACGCAGGTATTGGTAACAGGTTTAAAACAGCTAACATGATGGACAAGAAAGCGGTAATTTTCCAGAAGGCCTCCCAGCTCCATGTTGCTGGAAATATATCAAATATGGCTTTAAAGCCACCAACACCTTTATAGGCACCTGTACTTGGACTAAAAATCAATCCCAATTGCCCCCAATACGACGTGATTTGACCAGTGAACTTATCATAACCTACACCAAAACTTTCTCCAAGGCTATATTCTTTTCTTGTGATATCGAAATACCCCAACTCTGAAAACGTATTGATAGAACCGCCCGGTTGAATACCAAGCATTCCGTTAGCATCCACTTGAAGATCAACAAGCATAGACTCCCCATCTCTGACTATTTCTGTTGCAACAACCTGTCCTTTTAAGGGTTGTAAAATATCTTTTACCTGGTCAAAATATGTTACAGACGCACCGTTTATAGACTTTATAAGATCGCCTTTCTTTAGGTCGGCCGATTTATTTGCCAATGTATCTATTACATGACCAACAATAAAAGGCATTCTTAAATCAAAAAGACTTCTATCTTTACTGGTTGATAATTGTCCTAAAAAATCTTCAGGCAAATTAATGGTCTGCTGTTGGCCATCTCTACTAATAGTAATGGATTCTGCAGTTAAGATATTCGCCCTAATATCAGATTCATTCACAACTTCTGTTTTTCCAACAGCAATAATATTATCGCCCGTTTTAAAACCTAAATCCAATAATAATGGATTTGATATCAAATACCCTCCTTTTATACTTGCTACAGAAATATCCTGATCTCCATAAGCAAAAGATGCAAAAATGTAAATGATTAAGGCTAAAACAAAGTTAACCGTTACCCCACCCAACATAATAATCAAACGTTGCCATGCTGGTTTCGAACGAAACTCCCAAGGCTGGGGTGGTTTAGCCATTTGCTCGGTATCCATGCTCTCATCAATCATCCCCGATATTTTCACATAGCCCCCCAATGGCAACCAACCGATACCGTAAACAGTATCTCCAATCTTCTTTTTAAAAAGTGAAAACTTCACGTCGAAAAACAAGTAAAATTTCTCCACTCTCGTTTTAAAAGCCTTAGCAGGAATATAATGGCCCAACTCGTGTAAAACAATAAGCAAAGAAAGACTCAATAAAAATTGAGATATTTTAATAACAAACTCCATATGGTTACAATCAATTTTTTATAATCGTGCAAAAGTAACGTTTTATACCAACTTTAGAAAGATAATTATATTTCACCCTTCTTTTTAACAAGAATTTATGGGCATAACATCTTTATATCATCCGTTCTCTGACTAGTTTGATGAGGGTATTATTTTAATAGACATATAACGAGTTAGATGCACTTATTATTGGTTTAAATTTTTAGACGTGGATGTTTCAACGTATTTTTGTTCCGTATAATTTTTACACACAAACACATGTTATCGTTTTTCAAAGCATACAGATGGTTTGCGTTGGTTTTTGCCTTCATATCAATTATTATTGTTACCATAATATACAACACCCTGAATGTATACCAACCGCTCCCTATTTACCAACCCGCTATGGTAAGTACAGAACTGGTGGACAGCACCATTCAATATCAAAAGAAATATCATAAAATTGCTGATTTCTCCCTGACGAATCAAAATGGCAAAACCATTACCCAAAAGGATTATAAGGATAAAATTTATGTTGCCGATTTCTTTTTTACAACCTGCCAAACCATTTGTCCTATTATGACCGACCATATGGCACAAGTCCAAAAAGAAATACTGAATGACCCAGACATCATGCTGCTCTCCCACTCGGTTACCCCTGAAATAGATACTCCAGACCGACTAAAACAGTACGCTGTTGAAAAAGGAGTTAATGACACTAAATGGAATTTAGTTACAGGAGATAAAAAACAGATATACGAGTTGGCTAGAAAGTCTTATTTAGCCGTAAAAACAACAGGTACCGGAGATGCGTATGATATGATCCATACCGAAAACTTTATGTTAATAGATAAAAAACGCCAAATACGAGGGTTTTATGATGGAACTAAGGCCGATGATATAGACCGATTGCTAGACGACATTGAAATTCTAAAAAAACAAAAGCCTTAACCTGATAAGCCTTTGATATTGCTAATCTTTTCTTAAGACTAAAAACTACAACTGAAAATCTTTTTACTTCTAAACTTTTATGTTACTTTTGCTTCTTTAAAATCAATCTAAATAAGCTTGCAACATACATTAGCACATCTTAAACGTGGCGAAAGAGGCATTATCACCGATGTTTCATCTATCTACATCCCACTAAAACTACTAGAAATGGGCTGTTTACCAGGCAATTATGTGGAACTTGTTCAGTTAGCGCCATTTAAAGATCCTATGTATTTAAATATTAACGGCACTCATTTAGCCATTAGACGAGAAACCGCCCTTCATGTTTTAATAGATAAAATATGAGCAAACAAATTAATGTAGCTTTAATAGGAAATCCAAACACGGGAAAAACATCTGTTTTTAATGCCTTAACAGGATTGAACCAAAAAGTGGGTAATTATCCCGGAATTACGGTTGAAAAAAAAGAAGGCGTCTGCAAATTGCCACGTGGTGTTAAAGCACATATTATTGATTTACCAGGAACTTATAGTTTAAACGCCTCATCATTAGACGAAAATGTGGTGATAGAATTGTTATTAAACAAAAACGACAAAGACTTTCCTGATATCGCGGTATTAGTAAGTGACGTTGAAAATTTAAAACGTAACCTACTCCTGTTCACACAAATAAAAGACCTTGAAATCCCGGCCATATTGGCCATTAATATGGCAGACCGGATGCAATATAAAGGCATCACTTTAGACATTGCCTATCTAGAGAAACAGTTCAATACCAAAATAGCTTTAATTAGCACCAGAAAAAATCAAGGTATCGATCATTTAAAACAGCTTATTTCAAATTTTAAAGACATTCCAAAAACCCCATGTTTAAGTGTTTTTGATATAGATGAGAATTATTTTCAAAATTTGAAAAAAGCATTTCCCAATCAATTACTATACAAGCTTTGGTTAGTTATTACACAAGATGTAAATTTTGGAAAAACCAATAGAAAGGAAATGGAAGCCGTTGCAGACTTTAAGACGAAAAGCAAGGCAGACTTAAAGCGCTTACAGCAACGAGAAACTATAAAACGTTATCAATACATTAATAATGCTCTTAAAAAAGGGCAGACTATCGATGTGTCTCAAGCAAAGGATTTACGTTCTAAATTAGACAGGGTTTTAACGCACAAAATATGGGGCTATGTGATTTTCTTTGTTATTTTACTCACCATATTTCAAGCTATCTACGACTGGTCCAGCGTTCCTATGGATTTTATCGATAGCTCTTTCGCATCCTTAAGTGAATGGACAAAACACCAATTACCAGAAGGAGCTTTTACAAGTCTTTTAGCAGAAGGTATTATTCCTGGTCTGGGCGGTATTGTTATTTTTATTCCTCAAATTGCCTTTCTTTTCCTTTTCATCTCCGTTCTTGAAGAAAGTGGCTACATGAGTCGCGTTGTCTTTTTAATGGATCGCGTTATGCGTCGTTTTGGTTTAAGCGGCAAAAGTGTGGTTCCATTAATTTCTGGTACGGCTTGTGCCATTCCAGCCATTATGGCGACTCGTAATATAGAGAGTTGGAAGGAACGCCTCATTACCATATTAGTTACACCCTTTACAACCTGTTCGGCAAGATTACCTGTGTATTTGATTATCATTTCATTGGTCATTCCAGACGAACGGTTTTTTGGTCTTGGCTATCAAGCTTTAACACTAATGCTTTTATACCTTATTGGGTTTGGCGCTGCGGTTATTTCGGCATATTTTTTAAATAAAATTTTAAAAATAAAGAGCAAGACATTTTTTGTGGTCGAAATGCCCAATTATAAACTACCCCTTTTTAAAAATGTAGTGCTTACTGTTATCGAAAAAACAAAAGCTTTTGTATTTGGTGCCGGTAAAATTATTTTAGCCATTTCTATTATTCTTTGGTTTTTAGCGTCCTATGGCCCTGGAGACAATTTTAATGATGCCGAAAATATTATTAGAACCGAATATGCTTCTAAAAACCTAAGTGAAGACGAACTTCATGACAAAATAGAATCTTATAAATTAGAACATTCTTTTATCGGCATTACAGGCAGAAGTATCGAACCAGCCATCCGGCCCTTAGGATACGATTGGAAAATAGGTATTGCCATTGTAAGTTCTTTTGCTGCCCGTGAAGTGTTTGTAGGAACGCTAGCCACTATTTACAGCGTAGGAAGTGACGATGAAGCGACCATAAAAAAACGAATGGCAGCCGAGGTTAACCCCGTATTGGGCGGCCCTTTATTTACTTTCGCCTCAGGCATCTCACTATTGCTGTTCTACGCCTTTGCCATGCAGTGCATGAGTACTTTGGCTGTAGTTAAAAGAGAAACGAACAGTTGGAAGTGGCCAACATTACAATTGGTCATTATGAGTGCTTTTGCTTACATCGTAGCTTTAATTGCATTTCAATTGCTTAAATAATTTTATTTTTAAGGAACCAATATAATCAACGACTATTTTAAACATGAACACCATTATCCAAAACATACTGGTTCTAATATCTATAGGTTTGGCTCTTGCTTTTTTAATTAAAAAATTCTTCTGGAAAAAATCAAAGTCTAAAAAAGCATTTGGAGACCATCATGACTGTGATAATTGCCATTAAGCATTTTCCAAAACCTTTTGGACCCTAGTGTTAATTATAAACAAAAACAAATTAAACTAAAACCCTTCTGTACCAAAACATATCCTATAAACCATACCATCTATTAACCTTGGTTTAAATAGAGATTGTTAGCTACCGTTTTAGATATAATAATTTGTCCATTTTGGGTTTCAATGGTCACTGAGCCATCGAAAGGCTCAACATCTAAAACTTTAATCGCATCACCCAAAGCCAAGTTATTTTTGTTCAAATATTTTAAAAACGCATCCGAAGAATCTTTTACAAGCGCCAAAACCCCTTCATGCCCAATCTTCATTTCTAAAATATTAACACTTTTTGAATGCGAATAATGCCCATCGCTATCTGGAATAGGGTCTCCATGGGGATCATGCGTTGGAAAGCCAAGAAAAGCATCCAGTTCATTCACCAATTTTAAAGATTTAATATGTTCTAGTTGTTCTGCAACCTCATGCACCTCATCCCAAGTAAAATTTAATTTTTCAACTAAAAACACTTCCCACAAGCGGTGTTTTCTAATAATATTTACCGCAATACGCTTGCCTTGCTCTGTTAACGATACGCCTTGGTATTTTTTATAGTGCGCATAATTTTTATCCGAAAGTTTTTTAATCATATCTGTGGCAGAAGATGCTTTCGTTTGCATGGCCTCTGCCAAAGCATTTGTATTTACGTTATCCGCACCTTGATTTCCCAAATGGTAAATGGCCTTTATATAATTTTCTTCGGTAAGTGTGATCATCCTTGTTTTTTATAAATGCAAATATAAAATAATTAATAATCATTGTCTTAATTTAGATTAATCTAAATTAATATTTACATTTGCATAAAATTAAAAAAAGAATAACAAAAAATTATATTTATGAAATACTTATCCAACCTTCTCTACTTTATAACCCTAATATCGAGCGCACAACAGATTACGGGTAGAGTAACCTCCAGCAATACAAGCCTTCCGTATGTAAATGTATATTTAAAAAACACAACTAAAGGGAGTGTTACAGATGAAAACGGAACCTTCAAAATCACCAATATAGATCATGGCACCTACACCATTGTAGCGTCTTTTACAGGCTATAAAAAAATTGAAAAAAAAATAAATGTAACAGATGCGACATCTCCTGTACATTTTGATCTAGAGGAATCAGAATCACTAGACGAAATTATCATTACCGGTACACTAAAAGCGGTTTCCCGACTCGAAAGTCCTGTTCCAGTAGAAGTTTATTCTCCTGCGTTTTTCAAAAGAAACCCAACGCCAAATATTTTTGAAGCTTTACAGAATGTAAATGGGGTGCGCCCGCAACTTAATTGCAATCTATGCAATACCGGCGACATCCATATAAATGGTTTAGAAGGGCCATACACTCTAGTTCTAATTGATGGCATGCCCATTGTAAGCGGATTATCTACAGTATATGGTTTATCGGGAATCCCAACGTCTTTAATCGAACAGGTGGAAATCGTTAAAGGACCAGCATCTTCATTATATGGTAGCGAAGCGGTTGGTGGTCTCATTAATATTATAACTAAATTACCAGAAAATGCTCCTTTATTTTTTGCAGATGCATTTACCAGTGGTTGGGGCGAAGTGAATGTAGACTTGGGTTTTAAAGCCCAAGTTGGTAAGAAAGCAACGGTTTTAATGGGCACGAATTATTTTAACTACTCGAACCCGATAGACAACAATAAAGATAACTTTACAGATGTTACCCTACAGGATCGCGTTTCTATATTCCAAAAATGGAACTTTAAACGCGCAAACAATCGTTTATTTTCTCTTGCAGGCCGTTACTTTTATGAAGACCGTTGGGGTGGTGAAATGCATTGGAACAAAAGCCATAGAGGTGGAGACGAGGTATACGGAGAAAGCATTTACACCTCTCGATATGAGGTGATCGGAAACTACCAATTGCCTGTTCATGAAAACATAAATTTTCAGTTTTCCTATTCAGATCATGATCAAAACTCATTTTATGGCGACACGCCTTATATGGCAAAACAACGTATTGCTTTCGGACAATTCCTTTGGGATAAATCTTTAAAAAATAACGATTTGCTTCTCGGTATTGCCACACGTTATAATTATTACGACGACAATACTCCTGCAACTCTGCATCCAGATGAAATTACCATTCCTTCTGTTTTTGTTCAAGATGAAATTACCCTTTCTAAAAAACAGCGTGTTCTACTAGGTGCGCGATACGATTACGATAAGCGCCATGGTTCTATTTTTACACCACGAATTGCCTACAGATACAAGCCTACCGATGATGATATCATCCGGCTTAACGCAGGAACAGGATTTAGAGTTGTAAATTTATTTACAGAAGAGCATGCTGTGCTTACAGGCGCACGTGATGTTATTATTGAAGAAGAACTGGAGCCTGAACAATCTTACAATGTAACTTTAAATTATTTAAAAAAGCTATACACAAACCATGGCCATTTATTTACCTTTGACGCTTCCGTGTGGTACACATACTTTACAAATGCTATAATACCAGATTATGACAGCAATCCCAATCAAATAATTTACAGCAATTTAAATGGAAACTCAATCACAAAAGGGCTAAGCGTGAATGTAGACGGCGTATTTAACAGTAATTTTAAAGCTTCTATGGGGGCTACATTTCAAGATGTATCCCAAAATGAAGGGGGCACAAAATCAAGACAGATTTTAACCGAGCGTTTTACAGGGGTTTGGTCTCTATCTTATAAAAATTACCCAAGCCATATCACTATAGATTATACCGGAAACATCTATGGCCCCATGCGATTACCTACTTTAGGTCCCTTAGACCCACGAAGCAACTATTCGCCTACTTGGAGCATACAAAACATACAATTTACTTATAATGGCCTTAGAAACTTTGAAATTTATGGAGGCATAAAAAACCTATTGCATTGGACCCCTAATAAAGGAAACCCATTTATTATTGCACGTGCCAACGACCCTTTTGATAAAGACGTGACCTTTGATGCTCAAGGCGATGTGGTAGCAACACCAAATAATCCTTACGCTTTAACTTTTGATCCGTCGTATGTATATGGCCCTAACCAAGGGAGACGATTGTTTTTTGGATTGCGCTATACTTTACATTAATTTTGAAATATGAAAAAAACGTTTTTATTATTAGCAATACCATTGGTTTTTTTAAACTGTAAAACGGACAAAAAAGCCAATGGCAAGCTAAACGTGGTAACGACCACCTCCATGATTACAGATTTAGTTAGCCACATAGGAGGCGACCAAATTAACCTACAAGGGCTTATGGGTAGCGGCGTAGACCCTCATTTATACAAGGCCAGTGAGGGGGACGTTAATAAGTTTGTAACGGCCGATATTATTTTTTACAACGGTTTACATCTAGAAGGAAAACTAGTAGAAGTTTTCGAGAAAATGCAGCATCAAAATATAAAAACAGTCGCACTTGCCGATGCTTTAAACAAAAAAACCTTAATCGGTTCAACATATTTTGCATCCAATTACGACCCTCATATTTGGTTTAGTGTCGATAATTGGAAACTTGCCACAAAGCATGTAGTTACGATCCTTTCAGAAGCTGTTCCAGAACATCAGGACACCTTTAAAGCCAATGGTGAAATATATTTAAAACAACTAGATGCTTTAGAAGAAAACTTAAAAAACATTATAGAAACACTTCCAAAAGAAAAACGTATTTTAGTAACAGCACACGATGCTTTTAACTATTTTGGAAAATCATTTGGATTCGAAGTTGTGGGGCTACAAGGCATTTCAACAGCCACCGAAGCTGGTGTTCAAGATGTACAACGCTTAGCTGCTTTTATTATAGAAAAAAACGTGAAAGCGATTTTTGTTGAAAGTTCAGTGCCCAAACGTACTATCGAAGCTTTAAAAGCAGCCGTTAACTCTAAAAACCATCAAGTTGCCATTGGTGGTTCTTTATATTCGGATGCTCTTGGAAATACAGGAACCCCAGAAGGCACCTACATAGGCATGTTTGAACATAATGTCAATACGATTGTAAATGCGCTTAAATAAATATTTAATTACAACACCCATCGGTACAAAAATTAAAACATATGGTTACACCCATAATTTGAAGCTTATTCCTGCTATCCGCTATATCTTTTTTGAAGAAAAACAAAAAAGGATGCCGCTTCTATCAGGGCTAAAATATCAGCCAAAACCTGTAACGTCTCTAAATCAAATTTTTGAATATAAACTCTATATCAAGTAAAAGTTATTCAAGTGAATAAGACCCTAAAACAAAAAGAACATCATACTTCCGGAGGAGCAATAGCGGTAAAAGTAGACGATTTAACAGTGGCCTACAATTACAAACCCGTACTATGGGATATTGACCTAGAAATTCCTGAAGGCGTGCTTATGGCCATTGTAGGGCCTAATGGCGCAGGAAAATCAACCTTAATAAAATCTATTTTAGGCATTTTAAAACCCATAGCGGGTAGCGTAGAGATTTTTGGAAAAAGCTATAAAAACCAACGCCACTTAGTCGCTTACGTACCACAAAAAGGAAGCGTAGATTGGGATTTTCCAACAACAGCCTTAGACGTAGTGCTAATGGGCACTTACGGCAGTCTGGGATGGATAAAACGCCCTGGACTAAAAGAAAAAAAAGAGGCTTTAGAGGCTCTTGAAAAAGTAGGCATGTTGGCTTTTAAAAACCGACAAATCAGTCAGCTTTCTGGCGGACAGCAACAACGTATATTTTTAGCCCGGGCGCTCGTACAAAACGCCTCTATCTATTTTATGGACGAACCGTTTCAAGGGGTAGATGCCTCTACCGAAATAGCCATTATCAATATTTTAAAAGAGTTACGAAAAGCTGGAAAAACAGTCATCGTAGTACACCATGATTTACAAACTGTTCCAGAGTATTTCGATTGGGTTACTTTTTTAAACGTTAAAAAAATTGCTACAGGTCCTGTTAAAGATATTTTTAACGACGATAATTTAACGAAAACCTATGGTATTAATTATAAAGTAAGTGTCCAAGAATAACTATATTTTCAATTTCTCTAGCAGCACATCACATCTGTTCTTCTAGTAAAAAGTAAAATATAGAATATACATTTTAAAATGAAAAATAAAATTTACATAAAACATTGGTTATCCTTAAAACCCCAAAATTATAGTGGCAAAACCGATTTATATTATCTTAAAATAGCCAATAAAATTAGTGATAACTTTAACGACACTTTAACCTTAACGCTTTCTGAGTATATGAGCAAAGACGAAAGGGCTATGTTTTGTTGTTTTTTAGCATGTTATTTTGAAGATATAATATCCGAAACAAACATTTGGTTCGCTTTTAAAAGCATGCACCAGAGCCTCTACAATAAGCCACTTCCTTTTTATGATATCGAAGAGGACTATATTAATGATGAAGTGAACTTTGAAGATGTGGCTTTTTTAAGTTGGTATTTCCTTAACACCATCCAAAGCCGTAAATTTATAAGTCCTTTTAATGATTTTATCCTAGATATTGCTACGCTCACCATGCAAGTATTGGATGAGGCTTACGAATATGCTCCCGAAAACAAAACACTAAAAGAAATATTTCAATTTAATGGCAATCCAGAAGAATTTTACGAAATTAGAGCGTTTATGCAAACGGTTTTCTTTGAATCGTACTTATTCAATACAGATATAAAATACCAATTAGATATTGAAACTTTAAAAATCATTGAAGACACCAAAGATGAAGCCCCAAATGTTATCCTGAGTTATATTCGTGAAGTAACAGAAGAGCTCACGTTTAACAAGTCGAGCGCCCTAATGGCAATGAAAGCGAGCGATTGGAGTAAAGCAATTATGGGGACATCTCACAAGAATTATGGCGATATCTCCAGTATTTCAGAAAAAATTTCCGGCCTATTTCTATACAAAAAACAAAATACCACATCTGTTTTTTTAGAACATATTGCCTCTGGTATGTCGTTTGAAATGACAAAAAAATCTTTTGACGATTTTGAAGATTTAAAAACCGATGAAGTTATTTTCATCGGCTTGGTTAGATATAAAAATGAATGGTGGTTTTCTGGTAATTCCTCAATACAAGATTTTGATGCAAATCTCATTCTTGATCAAAAAAATTCTGCAGATGCAAGAGCTAAGGTCAATTTTTTAAATGATCCCAAACAAATGGAATCTGTTTTAAATAAACAAAAAAACGCGTTTTTAGAATTTAATGATAATGCGCTAATAGCCTACATGAAATCCAATAAGGTTGAGGAGTTTTCAAAAAATTTTATAACCTACTACAACCAATCCCTTAATCTTTCAGCCAAGAAAAAAAAGGAAGCCTTACAACGCGCAAAAGATGATGGTTTTTTTGGAAAAGAAGATGTTTTTCAAAAATTTAAACATAATGAAGAAAAAGCCATTGTTTTTTTCAATCCAAAAAACGGTATAGAAATTTACTTTGATATTATAAATGCGTTTCCTGATAAAAACAATCCGTTTTTTACAAAAGAAAGTGAAGCGGATATTATGCGTTTATTAATATCTCCAAGCTATTCTACAGAATTGGTACAATTTTTTATAAACACCTTTAAAGATAAGCTAAAGTTTTTCAAAAAGGAACCCAACAAAAGTTATTTAGAGGATATGGATTTTCTGCTCAGGTTCTGGAAAAAGAATTCTTATGTCACAAAATCGAATATTATATTAACAGGCAAAACACATTAAAGGATTACTAACGGCTAAAAATACAGGTCATCGATATAACAGAGTACATAAAACTGGTCTTTACAGACTATACACTTAGAACCATCACTCTTGGAACTGCCATACTTGGAGCCGTAACCGGTATGTTGGGGAGCTTTGCTGTTCTTAGAAAGCAAAGCCTTTTAGGCGATGCCATCTCACATGCTGCATTACCGGGTATTGCTATTGCCTTTTTAATAACGGGCACAAAAGACAGTAACGTGCTGCTTTTGGGCGCCTTAATTAGTGGTCTTATTGGTACCTTTTGGATTCGGAATATCATTTCAAAAACCCACTTAAAGTCCGATACCGCACTAGGATTAATTTTATCCTTATTTTTTGGGTTTGGTATGCTATTGCTTACATTTATCCAAAAACAACCCAATGCCAATCAAGCCGGATTAGACAAGTATTTATTTGGGCAAGCAGCTACATTAGTAGAACGTGACGTTTGGACCATGGCCATTGTTACAGGGTTTTGTTTATTCGTCTTGTTTCTTTTTTGGAAAGAATTTAAAATTTTATTATTCGATGTCGATTATACCAAAACCTTGGGCTTTAATACCAAGTTTATTGATATTCTCATAACCACCTTCATTGTTTTAGCTATTGTTTTAGGCTTACAAACTGTTGGTGTGGTACTCATGAGTGCTATGTTATTAGCCCCTGCTGCAGCGGCAAGACAATGGACCAACAGCTTGAGCGTGATGGTGTTTTTAGCTGCTGTTTTTGGAGCTTTCTCAGGTATTTTCGGTACAGCCATAAGCGCCAGTCAAAACAATCTATCCACAGGGCCTGTTATTGTAATTGTTGCTGGAGTTTTTGTTTTGTTTTCTTTTATATTTTCACCGAGTAGAGGGTTGCTTTTTAGACAAATTCGATTTATTAAAAACCGTCGGGATTTAGAGTTGCATAAAACTTTGGCCTTTATGTTTCATATTGCCGAAACGCATGATGATATTTCACACCCCCATACCGTTAAAATTCTAAATAATTTTCAAGGGTTTACTAAGGGAACTTTACAGAAACTGGTAAACAAAAACTACGTTATTTTACAAGGCAACATGTGGAGCCTAACGGAAGAAGGGTTTAAAAAAGCTTCTAACTTATACAATCAGCAAAACGAAACCGATGAGTAATGCTCAAATAGAAATACAGCTTATTGCCAGTATTGTGGCCATTGCCTGCGCTATTCCTGGTACTTTTTTAGTACTACGAAAAATGGCCATGATCAGTGATGCCATTAGCCATTCCATTTTACCGGGTATTGTTGTAGGTTTTTTTATTACCCAAGACCTGAATTCGCCTTTACTTATTTTATTAGCAGCATTAACAGGTATTATTACTGTCGTTTTAGTAGAATACATTCAAAAAACAGGTTTGGTTAAAGAAGATACCGCCATAGGCTTAGTATTTCCCATATTATTTAGCATCGGCGTAATCCTAATCGCTAAAAATGCCAATGATGTCCATTTAGATGTGGATGCTGTTCTGCTAGGCGAATTGGCCTTTGCCCCTTTTGACAGGTTGTTTATTTCTGGGGTTGACGTTGGCCCAAAATCCTTATGGGTTATTGGTAGTATTTTAGCAATCACTATGGGCTTACTTATTACGTTTTTCAAAGAATTAAAAGTCAGCACTTTTGATGCTGGATTAGCAGCATCCTTAGGCTTTTCTCCCGTAATTATACATTATGGGCTTATGACGGTGGCATCGGTAACTACTGTAGGGGCGTTTGATGCCGTTGGAGCCATATTAGTGGTCGCTTTAATGATTGCGCCTGCGGCTGCCGCTTATTTACTAACCAACGATTTAAAGCGCATGCTCCTATACGCTATTGCTTTTGGTGTTTTTAGTGCTATTTCTGGCTACTGGATGGCCCATTGGCTAGATGCTTCTATCGCTGGCTCTATCACCACGATGTTAGGGTTATTGTTTTTGTGCATTTATTTATTTGCACCAAGTAAAGGCATCATTGCAGTACTATACAGAGAAAAACAACAACGAACAGAAGTCTCATTACTTACTTTTCTTCTTCATTTAAAAAATCACACGGAAGAAGCGGAGCGTCATGTAAATCACCTCAACGAGCATATCAATTGGCAAAAAGTACGCTCGCAATCTGTATTGGACCTAGCATTAAAGAACAATATGATTTCCATTGAGAGAAACATTGTTTCTCTTACCGAAAAGGGCGATACTTTTACCACAAAAGCCATCGATTACATCATGACCAATGAAGATGCCCAAATAGAAGACATGAAAGATGATTTCTTTTTATTTAGAGGCTAATGTCACTTCCAACTAATGGCTTTTATGACAAATGCAAACCGTCTTTTTTCCTTTTCATTTTATTTATAGCGACCTCAGTAGCCTGCCTTTGTGTAAACCAAAACGAATCAGGCTGTTCTGAAATAACATGTACTACACCCCCTTTATTTCGAGAATTTGTCGAATCATTTGATTGGTAAATCCCCATTCATTATCGTACCACGTCATAACTTTAAGCAAGTCTCCATCTACTACACGCGTCATGTTAAGATCCACGGTGGATGCAAACGGACTTTTAATTATGTCCGAAGATACTATGGGCTCATTTGTTACAGAAAGAACTTTAGCATAACGTTGGGTTTTTGCCTCTTCAACAAAAATAGCGTTCACCTCTTCAACGGTTACTAATTTATTGGTAACAAAAGTAAGATCGGATATAGAACCTACAGATACAGGGGTTCGTATAGCTACCCCATCAAACTTATCGACTAAACTAGGAAGCACCTTTGTTGTCGCTATAGCAGCTCCTGTACTTGTTGGAACAAGATTAGACGCACCTGCTCTACCCATCCGGAAATTTTTCGGGGAAGGTCCATCAACAATACCTTGTGAAGCAGTGTACGCGTGAATAGTAGTCATTATTGCTTTTTTAATTCCAATACGACGCTCTAAAATCTCTACTACAGGACTTATATTATTGGTTGTACAGCTGGCACATGAAAACATCGAAACTCCCCCATCGGCTGAATTAACGCCATGGACCACTGTTGGCGTATCTGTACTTTTTGTTGGCGCAGAAATAACAACTGTCTTCGCTCCTGCTGTAATATGTTTTTCTGCATCTTCACGCAAAGTAAACAAGCCTGTACTTTCAATAACAAGGTCGATATTATTTGTTTTCCAAGGCAGTTCTGCTGGATTTTTAATAGTGCTATAATGAATATGCTTTCCATCCACTATTAAAGTTTGCCCATTAAAAGAGACCTCCTTATTGTAAACCCCATAGACGGTATCGTATTTAATAAGATAAACCAGGTTCTCAATAGACAGAATGTCGTTTACTGCAACCACGTCTAGGCCTTCTGTTTCTATAATTAGTTTTAAGGCCGCTCTCCCGATACGTCCCATTCCATTAATAGCTACTTTCATGTTTTTCATCTTTTAGGTTTTTACTTGTTTTAAAATTTATTTAAATGTTTATCACTTTCAGATTTTAGGTTACTTCCACAAGTGGGACATGCCTCTGTTTTTCCTTTTTTTAAGTGGATGCCGTCTATATGCTCTATCACAAACTTTTGCATCATGGTATAACTGTCTCTATGATTATTAACGTCTATTTGTTTGTCTTTATAGATCTGGCGTATTTTAGCGTCATATTCCTGATAGCCCCAACACACAGGACAAGTCCCTTCTGGTGATTGCTTTTCTGTTTCTTCTTTTGGTTTTTTAAAAAAACTTACCAAATTTTCAATAAGATCCATTTTCTTAATTATTCATGTTATTCTTGTAAACTCTTCAACACTTCTCGAAGCACAATTGCTTGATTGTGTTTGGTGTCTTTCGCAGCATAAAGCAATGTAACAGCGTTATGCCCCGCTTGCTTACGGATACTTTCTAAAACATCTCCTTTATCATGGAGTTCTTTTCGATATTTTTCAGCAAATGCATCAAATTTATCAGGGTCATGATTGAACCATTTTCTTAGTTTCTCCGAAGGCGCAACATCCTTGTTCCAATCGTCGAGTTTAGCATCTTCTTTTGAAACGCCTCGAGGCCAGATACGATCCACCAGAATACGACAACCATCTTCTTCTAACACCTCCTCATAAATACGTTTTATCCTTATTTTCTTCATTATCATCGTTATGGCTTCGCTTTCCAATTTTATTCATTCTCATAAAAACATCAATTAACAACTTTAGGGATAAGGGGGCGTAAGCTAACCTCATCAATAAGTAAATTATCAGGCGTTTCTAAAACATGAAGGATCACATTTGCTAAATCTTTTGGTTCAATCATATGGGCGTGCTGCTCTATGGCCGAATCTTTAAAAAAATCTGTGGCTATAGAACCAGGGTTTATACAACTTACTTTAATCTTGTAAGGCCGTAACTCTCGAAACAACGCTTCAGAAAAACCTTGTACGCCATATTTTGTAAGGCAATAGGCTGAGCCTTCAGACCTAGTGGTTTTCCCTAAAATTGAACCTATATTTATAATATGACAGGTATTCGTATTGCGTTTCATAAAAGGTACAATGTGCGACGTGACATAAAAAAGACCATTTATATTCGTATTAATCATACTATGCCACTGTTCTAAAGAGAAAGCATCAATCGCCCTAAAATAGCCCGTTCCAGCATTATTGATAAGAATATCAGGAGTATTGTTATTAGAAAACGTTTTTGAAACCCACGAATACACCATCTCTTGATGGCTTATATCCATAGCTACAGGAATAAAAGCCTCTCCTAACCGATTTCGTAAAGTGTTTAACGCATCCTTACCTCGTGCCAATCCATAAACGGTTGCTCCATTTTCGATTAACACCTTTGAAATGGCAGCACCCAAGCCTTTACTGGCTCCAGTTACAACGGCTATTTTTGAGTTAATATCCATCTTATTGCTTTAAAACGTTTTTTAATTAACTACACTCTCAAATACATCTTATTGGTTATGGAGTCTTGATTTTCATGATGGTAGATATAGGTTTTCGCATGAGCTTCCATCATCCTAACACCAGCCTTTTGAGCACGGTCGAACAAATCGGCATCCGTACCTAAGGGCATTTGTTTTAAACCATTTAAAAAATGAAAAACCTCTTTTTCTACAAAAAAACTTCCCCCAATCACGCAGTCGTTAAGGTGTATGCTTTTCGAGTGATCGAACCTATCTGGCACAAACTGGTTTCCTAAAACGTGAACACCACCATATAAAAATTTAACTTCAGGATTTTGTGTTAAAATGTGTTTTCTATTCTCGAGATGCGTCGGATCATACGCATCATCAGAATCTAAAAAAGTAATATATTTACCTTGAGACGCCCTTATTCCTTCATTTTTAGAATAAACCTCACCACTATGCTCTTTTAGCACATATTTTATTTTAGGATGTGCTTTAAGATAAGGCAAGATTGCCGCATAGGTATTATCGGTACTACCATCATCCACAAGAATCACCTCCCAATCTGTTGTGGTTTGTGCTATTAAAGAATCTAACGCACGCGTTAAAAGCTTTGCCCTATTATAAGTTGTAACTATTATTGAAAAAAAAGGCATAAGTGTGTTCGTTTTATTCGTATTCATATTTAAATTATCCACATCAAATAATATAATTTGCTAAATCGAGAATTACTTGCAACGGTATTGTTTTTAAAAATTGAATTTTTTAATGATGATGTTTTTCCATTTCATCCATAGCAATAGTTGCATGTGCATAAGCCGCCCCCGCACGCATTTCTGTGGCCACCCATATCGCCTCCATAATTTCTTCTTTGCTCGCCCCTTTACGCATCGCTTGCGAGGTATGCGCCCGGATGCAATAAGGACATTGCGTTACATGACCAACCGCAACGGCAATGAGTTGTTTTGTTTTCTCATCTAACGCACCTGCTTTAAAAACGGCCTTACTAAAGTTTCGCCATGCGTCTATATTGTCTGGAGCTAAAGCCGCTTTCTTATCTAAAAGGGCTTTTGTTGTTTTAGGAAAAAGAGAAGCGTTCTCCATAACTTTCTTGTTTTTTTTGAATTAATAGTTTTTATTCAAGCGTTGCATCCATAGTGATTTTAAAACGTAAGGCTTTGCTAACTGGGCAATTGTCTTTAGCAGTATTAGCACATTCCATAAAGGTATCGTTATCGATATTTGGAATTTTTGCTTTAAGAGTTAAATGAGACCCCGTAAGCTCAAGTTTATCGGGATTCATCGTGACTGCTGATGTTACATTTAGGGTATCTGGAGTAAAACCTGCTTCACCTAGAATGTTACTTAAGGCCATGGCAAAACACCCAGCATGCGCTGCTGCAAGCAATTCATCGGGGTTCGTACTTTTACCGTCTCCAAAACGGGAATTAAAACAATATTTAGACTGGTCCAAAACATGGCTTTGCGTAGTAATGGTACCTTCGCCTTCTTTTAATGAGCCGTTCCAAACGGCATTTGCTGTACGTTTCATAATGAGTAAATATTTTAGTTATTATATCTTTTTATACTGATTTATTGTGATGATTTTTTAATATCTGTTCTTTGCTTTTATTCTTCCAAGAATTGCCTGAGTACATATTGTAAAATACCTCCATGGCGGTAATATTCAATTTCTATAAGAGAATCCAGGCGCGCAATAACATCAAATTCAATACTATCTCCTTGTTTGTTTTTTGCTACAACTGTCATGCTCTTCATAGGTTTGATATCTTTAGAAATCCCTGTAATACTGAAGATTTCATCACCATCAAGACCTAGTTTTTTTGCAGTATCACCATCTTTGTACTGTAGAGGTAATACACCCATGCCTACTAAATTGCTACGATGTATACGTTCGTAGCTTTCGGCCAATACACATTTAACCCCTAAAAGAAACGTGCCCTTTGCCGCCCAATCTCTAGAGGAACCACTTCCATATTCTTTCCCCACTAAAACAACTAAAGGCGTTTTGCTCTGTTGATATTTTACAGAAGCATCAAAAACCGACATTTCTTCGCCTGTTGGAAAATAGCGTGTATAACCGCCCTCTTTTTCAGCAAGTTTATTTTTAATCCGCACATTAGCAAAGGTACCTCTTACCATAACCTCATCATTACCACGTCGGCTTCCATAGGAGTTAAAATCCTCTTTTTTAACCCCACGGGAGAGCAAGTATTTACCTGCAGCAGAATGTTCGTTAAACAATCCGGCAGGCGAAATATGATCGGTAGTTATACTATCTCCTAAAACCAATAGCGCGCGCGCCTCTTTAATATCCTCTAAAGCGGGGGCTGCTGCAGAAATATCTCGGAAAAATGGTATTTCTTTAATATAAGTGGAGTCGGCGTCCCATTGATATAGTTTTCCTTCTGGAATTTTTAGATTTTTCCATATTGCGTTCCCTTCAAATATTTCATCATAATTTTTGGCAAAATCTTGCGGAGAAAGCACACGTGCTAAAATGCTATTTATGTCATCATCAGTAGGCCAAATATCTTTTAAATAAACAGGAAGACCATTTTTATCGTAACTAATAGGGTCTTGGGTTAAATCTATGTCCACACGTCCGGCAATAGCGTAAGCGACAACCAACATGGGAGACATTAAAAAATTCATTTTCACTTGAGAGTGCACCCGTGCCTCAAAATTTCGGTTTCCCGAAAGCACTGAACACACTACCAAATCATGGTCATCAACAGCTTTTGATATCGCTGGCGGCAAGGGTCCCGAATTCCCTATACAAGACGTGCAGCCATAACCTACCAAATGAAACTGTAGGGCCTCTAAATCTTTCATAAGATCGGCTTTTTCCAAATAATCGGTAACTACCTTAGACCCTGGTGCAAGCGAGGTCTTTACCCAAGGCTTCACATCAATACCGTGTTCTCGTGCTTTTTTAGCGACCAATCCTGCGCCCACCATCACAAAAGGGTTTGAGGTATTGGTGCACGAAGTAATGGCAGCAATAACCACAGACCCATCGGAAAGCATGAACTTATCGTCACCTTCATTAATCCAAACCGTTTTTAGTCCGTTTTTTTCTTCGGTTTCAATACCTTCCTTATGTAAGGTTTTTGGAACATCTTTCACAGGAGGATTACCCCCTTCATCTTTCCATCTCGCCAAAGACGTGAGCGTTTCTCGGTTCCCTTGTTCTATATATTCGCGTTCAAAAGATGTGCCCAGCAAGTCTATAAACTTAGGCTTAAAGTCTTTTAAAAGAATTTTATCCTGTGGCCGTTTAGGGCCCGCTACAGTAGGCTCTATAGTGGACACATCAAGCTCTACCACTTCGGTGTATTGAATCGCTTGTTCGTTTTCTCTCCATAACATATTGGTTTTACAATAAGCTTCTACCATAGCAATTTGTGCTTCGGAACGATTACTTTTTCGCATGTATTCCAATGTTTTGTCATCTATAGGGAAATAAGTAATGGTACACCCAAATTCTGGTGACATATTTCCAATAGTCGCTCGATCTGGAACTGAAAGATGATCCAACCCCGGGCCGAATACTTCTACAAACTTACCAACCACACCTTGTTTTCGTAATAAATTGGCGATAGTAAGAACCAAGTCGGTAGCGGTAGATCCTAAAGGCAGTTTTCCTGTTAGTTTTAAACCGATAACTTCTGGCATGATAAAATAGATAGGCTGCCCTAAAATGGCTGCCTCCGCCTCGATACCTCCTACACCCCAAGCAACCACGCCAATACCATTTACCATAGGCGTATGGCTATCGGTTCCCACTAAAGTGTCGGGAAAAAGCATCCCGTCCCTTTCTATAACGCCTCTGGAGAAATACTCCAGATTTACTTGATGGCAAATCCCCATACCTGGTGGCACCACCCTAAAGTTATTAAAAGATTGCTGTGCCCATTTTAAAAACTGATAACGTTCTTGATTACGACTGTATTCTTTTTCCATGTTTCGATCATAGGAATAGTTTGTTCCAAAATAATCTACTTGTACGGAGTGATCGATGACCAGATCTACAGGTATTAAAGGATTTATAGTATCTGGATTTTTACCTTTTCGAGCCACTTCCGCTCTTAAAGCCGCAATATCTACAACCGCAGGCACACCTGTAAAATCTTGCATCAACACACGGGCAGGTTTAAAAGGAATATCCTTTTCAGAACCTTTTGGCTGCCAATGAAGCAAGGTTTCAACATTTTCTTTTGTTATAGCAAAGTCATCATAGTTTCGCAATGCATTTTCCAATAGAATACGAATAGAAAAAGGCAGCTTACTTATTTCATACCCCTGATTTTCAAGGGCCTTTAAACTATAATACTGAAACGTTTCTCCTGCTAATTCCAGTGTTTTTTTAATATTAAATGGGTCTTGATTCATAGTAAATATTTTTAAGGTTTTTTGGTCTTTCTGGTTTAACCAAAATAATGGAAATTATTTCATGCTTATACCTATTTACAACTTGATATAATAGACAAAAAAAGGATAATATAAGGTTGGAATTTCGAGCTTCTTACTGTTGTTTTCTTTACCTAATATAAAGGAATAGGCAATAGGGATCACCCCAAAATGTTTTTGGGAAAAACGTTTAGTTGGTATTACAATTTATAATTACAACACCAACACTACCAAAGTTACAAATTATTTAAATATTGGACAAACTTATCCGATTAAGAATTGCCCTATTAATTTTAACAAAATATCAATATAACCTATTTTACTTTAAGTGAAAATCCTACATCATTAGAATTAAATTGTTTCTATATTTAGATTTTTAAAATTCTGACAAGCAAAATCCTAGGTCTTCTTATGATAAAATAAAACATAAAACATGGCAGAACATAATGAACTTGGCAAAAAAGGCGAACAACTTGCCATCGATTTTCTATTAGAAAAAGGGTACATTATCATAGAACGTAATTACCGCTTTCACAAAGCTGAAGTGGATATCATTGCACAAAAAGAAAATACACTTGCCATTATTGAAGTAAAGACACGCTCAACAATAGATTTTGGAAACCCACAAGATTTTTTAAAACCGAAACAAATACAACGTCTGGTTATTGCTATAGATGATTATGTTATTGAAAATGATTTAGATGTTGATGTGCGCTTTGATATTATAGCTATCGTAAGAACAGGCAATAGCTTTGAAATTGAGCATTTAGAAAATGCCTTTTATCACTTTTAGTCCGCGCCTATAAACAGGAGCGCCTAAATTATCCTTTTAAAAAAACCTCTAATTCTGTTACACTCTCTGGTTTCTCTATTATTTTTTTATCTTTATTTAGTACAAAAAAACTGGGTGTTGCCATTATACCGTAATCGGTTCCTATATTATTATCCGATTTCTCTAAACTGAGCACATGGATAAACTCTGGATAAGGTTTCGTTTTCAGCTCCCATTGTTTATCGTCAGCTTCCAAAGCAATAGCAATCACCTTAATTTTACTTTTTTCTTGTGTTTTTACAAAAGCCTGTAATTTGGGCATGTCATTTAAGCAATGTGAACATTCACTATTCCAAAAAACAATAACATAGGTTTCAGCAAGCTTTAGTTCACTTAATTTTTTAGATGTCTTTTTATCTCCTTGCTTAAATTCTATAGAAAAATCGGGAGCACTACTTCCAATAGAGGTTTTTTGGTATTTTATAAGGGCATCCAGAAGAGGTTTATCATTTAAAGCTTTGGCAAGAGCTATCAAATACGTTTCAGCAATATAATTGGCAACGGCCTCATAGTTTAAATCTGCCATTTGCTGCCATAACTCGGATAGCAAATTGCTTTTTGTTGTATCGGGTGCTGGCTTAATCGCCTTGTAAAATACATCAATATTCTTTTTATAATTGGCTACTTTGCTTTTATCATCCGCAGAGACCCCAAACACATAATTGAGCATCTTTTCAGTTAAAAAATTCGAACTTAAAAGCGTTTGGTTTTTAAAATCAATATTATTAAAATAATGAGCTCTTAAATTTTTAGAATAAAGACTTACATCTTCATAATTTTTTGGAATATAAGGTCTGTTTGCTTTTATAAAATGTAAAGCGATGGTTCCCTTTGCCGCTTTTTCATAACTAGTTTGGGTATCACTTTGAGCTTTAAAAATAGCCTTTAGTGCTAAAGTGTCCTTATTTTTTTGACGAAAATAAACCCCTATGCTTTGCATAACTTTTGACATGCTGTCGGTATAAGACCTCAACAATCTATTTTCAACAGATTTTTTAAAATTAACCCCAGTTTCAGAATTAAACGTTAGTTCTACATCTTCTTTTCCATTGTAAATAATATCAAAATTATAATCCTCCTGTGGTACAGCATATACCAGTCTGTAAATACCCTTCACGTTTGTAGAATCGAGTTGAAACTTAAAACTTCCGTCTTTTTTTATTTCAGCATTTTTCACATATACAGAAACCGTAGGCGTTACTTTATAAAGCAATGCAAACTTATAATCTTCTGGAGGCGAAAAAACTCCTTTTATAGCATGCTGGGCAAAAAGAGTGTTTGAAAATAAAATCGCTAATAAAAGAAAACGTGTCATGTGTTAATTAAATTAATGGAAACCAGATACCAAAATACAGCTGGTTCAATTTTTATAGAGTGTATATTAGAACAACAAAGATATTAAGCTAAAAAATGGGCAATACCATAGTTATTCATAATATTAATATTTTAAGTTTACTACTTTTAAATCCAAAATTACAAAAAACATAGGTTCTTTAAAGCTTCGTTATTAATGCAATAGATTAACAACTAAACCACAATGGGCTGTAAAGCTTGCAACGCTGCTTTTATCGTTTTTATGTTTTCGAAGGTTAACATAAGTCGCAACCCATTTCGGGTCTGTTTCTCTTTCATCTTACAAGCATTGGGGTGCGTTTGCACAAATTGCAATACTTTAGTAAAGAAGGAGCTTTGATAAAAGTTACTTTGTTGATCATTTATAAAATAACCAATTAATTTTCCTTGTTTCATAATCACCTTCTCAAAGCCTATTTTAGTGGCCAACCATTTAATTTGGACACTATAGAGCAAATCGGTAACTTGTGTGGGCAATTCTCCAAAACGGTCTATTAAATCCAACTCGAAATTATGCAGTTCGGCTTCCGTTTTAATATTATTAAGTTGGGTGTATAGGTTAAGGCGTTCTCCAATATTATTAACATAATCGTCTGGAAAAAGTAGTTCGAAATCAGAGTCAATAGTTACATCTTTTACATAAACCTTATCTTCCTCCTCCTCATTATAAAGGTCTTTAAACTCATTCTCCTTAAGTTCTTCTATGGCTTCATTTAAAATCTTTTGATAAGTATCGAAACCAATTTCATTAATAAACCCGCTTTGCTCACCGCCCAATAAATCTCCTGCGCCACGAATTTCTAAATCTTTCATAGCAATATTGAAACCACTCCCCAATTCTGTAAATTGTTCTAAGGCTGTGATTCTTTTTCTAGCATCATCGGTCATGGCCGAATATTCTGGTGTAATAAAATAACAGAATGCTTTTTTATTGCTTCGTCCTACTCGACCACGCATTTGGTGCAAATCACTTAATCCAAAATTATTGGCATTATTAATAAAAATAGTATTGGCATTAGACACATCAAGTCCGCTTTCTACAATCGTGGTGCTTACTAACACATCAAAGGCACCATCCATAAAAGCCAACATAAGCTGTTCTAATTTTTTACCTTCCATTTGCCCATGGCCAATACCGATTTTAGCATCCGGCACCAAACGCTGGATCATACCCGCTACTTCTTTAATATTTTCAATACGGTTATGGATAAAAAATATTTGTCCCCCACGCTCAATCTCATAGCTTACCGCATCTCGAATAACGTCTTCACTAAACCGAACCACGTGGCTTTCAATAGGGTAACGATTAGGTGGTGGTGTGGTTATTACCGAAAGGTCACGAGCCGCCATTAAGCTAAACTGCAAGGTTCTAGGTATAGGTGTTGCCGTTAAAGTTAACACATCTACATTGTCTTTTAAGGTTTTTAATTTTTCTTTTACTGCCACTCCAAACTTTTGCTCTTCATCTACTATTAGCAGTCCTAAATCCTTAAATTTTACATTTTTATTAACCAATTGGTGTGTCCCAATAATAATATCCACGTGTCCATTTTCTAAATTTTCTAGAGTTTCACGCTTTTCTTTAGCCGTCCTAAACCTATTTAAATAATCTACAGTTACGGGAAAATCTTTTAAACGCTCACTAAATGTTCTAGAGTGCTGGTATGCTAAAATGGTGGTAGGAACCAAAACAGCGACCTGTTTGCCATTATCAACAGCTTTAAAAGCTGCCCGAATAGCAACCTCTGTCTTGCCAAAGCCTACATCCCCACATATTAAACGGTCCATAGGGCGTTCGCTTTCCATATCGGCCTTTATATCTGCAGTAGCGGTACTTTGGTCTGGTGTATCTTCATAAATAAAAGACGCTTCAAGCTCATGTTGCATGTAGCTATCGGGATCATATTGAAAGCCTTTTTCTGTTTTTCGTTTGGCGTACAATTTTATAAGGTTAAAGGCAATATGCTTAACCCGCGATTTTGTTTTTTCCTTTAATGTTTTCCAAGCGTTACTACCAAGTTTATAAACTTTTGGTGGTTTACCGTCTTTTCCATTAAACTTCGTGATTTTATGTAACGAGTGGATACTTAAATACAAAATATCGCGCTCGCCATACACCAGCTTAATCGCCTCTTGCTTCTTACCTTCAACATCTATTTTTTGGAGTCCACCAAAACGTCCAATACCATGATCGATATGGGTTACATAATCGCCAATATCTAAATTTGTAAGTTCTTTTAAAGTTATCGCTTGCTTTTTGGCATATCCATTTTTAACATTAAATTTATGATAACGCTCAAATACTTGATGATCGGTATAACATACAATTTTAGCATCATGATCGATAAAGCCTTGATGCAACGATAAGCTAATCGCTTTATAAGGTTTAACTTCCAGGTGAGAATCGTCAAAAATATCATGAAAACGCTTGGCCTGCTGCTCACTCACACAAGCGATATAGTTGGTATAGCCGTTATCGTAATGCATATTTAAATCTTCAATCAACAAATTAAATTGCTTATTGAAAGAAGGTTGTGGCGTGGTGTTATAAACTATAAGATTATGGACTGAACCCTCGCCATTTTGCAACTCATTAATATTACTGAAGGTAGGTGAAGCACCAAACTCAACTATTGAGAAATCCAATAATTGCCGTTTTAAAAGTTCTGAATTACAAAACAGCTCATGCGGTTGGGCATGGCTAAGTGCTGTAGAAAGCGTTTTAAAAGCCTCTTCTGCTTTTGCATAAAAGTCGTCTATTCTTGAAAAAAGTAAATCTGCGTTTTTTAAATAGACTACCGTTTTTTGGGCAATATATTTTAAAAAGCTCTGCCGACTATCTTGTAGCGCCTTATTGGCAACATTAGGAATGATATTGACTTTCTTGATTTGCTCAATAGACAATTGTGTTTCCACATCAAACGTTCTAATACTATCCACCTCATCACCAAAAAATTCAATCCGGTAAGGCTCGTCATTTGAAAAAGAAAACACATCCACAATACCCCCTCGCACCGAAAACTCTCCAGGTTCTGTAACAAAATCTACACGTTTAAATTGGTATTCAAACAAAATTTCATTTACAAAATCTATAGACAACTTATCTTGCAACGAAATTTTTAGAGTGTTACGTTCCAGTTCTTTTCTGGTAACCACTTGCTCAAAAAGAGCATCGGGGTACGTCACGATTATGGCTGGTTTTTTTTGTGAATTAATACGGTTTAATACCTCGGCACGCAGCAAAACATTAGCATTATCGGTTTCCTCTATTTGATAGGGCCTACGATAGCTGCCAGGATAAAAAAGCACATCTTTTGCTCCACAAAGTTGCTCTAGGTCATTTAAGTAAAAAGCAGCTTCTTCCTTATCATTAAAAACGAGCAAAAAGGGTTTATCGGTGTCTTTAAAAGCACTCGAAATAACAAAGGAAAATGCAGAGCCTACAAGGCCTTTTAAATGGATCTTGCTTTTTCCGAAATTTTCGGAACAGGCAATAGCAGCGTGCAGATGTTGCGTTTGCAAAGTCTGTGCATAGGTTTGAGACAATATCGTTTTACTCACCTAAAAATCATGTTTTAAGAGTGCAAAGATAAGGTTTACAATTATTTTTTTAATAGTTTAGAACAAATTCCTATATGTAAGTCCTTTAGGAAGTGATTTTATCTGTGTACAGAGATGGAAATACTTACACAAGAATCATTACTTAATTGCCAAAGCGTTTGACTTTAATTGTTTTTTGTTCTGCTAGAATTTTAAAAGGCTCTAACTGCGTTCTCTTTGCTGATTTAATTGTGAAAATAAAACTAGCTTGTTCGCAGTAGGTTTTACTGGCTAACGAACTTTCGTCTAATGTAATTTGATAGGTCCCATTTGGCAAAAATGCCGTAAACTCTCCGTCGTTATTGGTCATAGCGCGCTGGATATGCTTCCCATTTTTAGAAATATTAAAAAGGATCCCTGCTGTTTTGGGTTGAAATTTTTGAGCGGTTTTAGCATCATACTCATATATTACTTTACCTGAAACAGTTCCGTTTTGATGCAAAGGAATAGAAAGACGCTGATTATACGAGTTCAACTCAATCACCGCTTCTTTAGTAAACCAGCCTTGTGAAGCCACAGATTTAATGGTGTAAGTGCCAAAAGGCACAGAACGATATACCAGTAGACCTTTGGAATCTGTTTTAAAAACAGCATTATTGAGGGTTACAAGATAATCCGGTGCCATTTCATCACCTTCATCAAAAATATTGTTTGCATTTTTATCGTAGTAAACCTGTGCTGTTATTTTTCCTTTTCTTGCTACTGAAGGCGCTTTTCCTTTGAAATTGAACGTCAGTCCCGCTTCTAAAGTAAAGAGCTCATTATTAGATGAAAAACCAGCGTAATGCGCATTCTTAATTTGATATTGGGACCAAGATGTGTTTAAAAACACACGGTAGCGAGAAGTGGGCTGATAATATAGGTTCAAAAAAGCCGAAGCTGTTTTACCTATTGAAAAGTCATTGGTATAGGTCATACCAGAATTAAAAGAGAGCTTGTTTTCCAGAACATTTTTGTTGGCTGAAAGCGAAACCATGAAACGCTGGTAGGTCTCGTCCTCATTATTGTTTGTGTTTTGATTGGCAATCGCATACTCCGACAAATAAAAACTCCCATATTGATAGGCCGTATTGGCATTTAGCCACAAATACCGATACGTGAGGTTACTTTTAAATTGAGGCTTAATGGCACTACTAGTTGCATATTTCACAATTCCCTCTTCCATACCTAACAATACGGAGTGTTTTTGGGTTTTACTAGACCAATTAAAATTATTTACAATACGATTTGCCCACATTTCCGAAGGCATGGTTGCCATAATGCCACTGTAATTTGTAGCACTAGTGCGTGTTTCTCTTTGATGCTGAAATCCAAGAACCATCCCAACTAGTTTTTTTCGAGGAAAATTAATCCCTGTATTTAAGCGAATATTAGAGGATTCCATATTCATATTATAGGTATATGACTTAGGCGAATAATTCGAAATAAAAAAATTTGAATAAGCCGACCGATTTTTGGAAAGGTTTTTAAATGCATTTTGATAAAGCTGTAATACGCCCCGCCTATTTCCTGGAAAATAAGCACTACTTAAAAAATAATTCCCAGATAATTTTATGTTTTTTATATCGCCAGAATATTGGGCTTCTAAAGCAAAAGAGGATTGGGTTTTGTCTATAACATCATAATCGCTTAGTGCTGCATGGCCTTTTAAGTTTAAACGCCATACCTCATCAAAACTGTGGGCTCTTTCAATACTTACCATATGGTTTTGCGAATGCTCTATGGCATCCTCTTTAAAAGCATACGTGCCAGAAGTGTAGTCATTCGATTTCCGGTCTTCGAAAACATGAGTAGCAAACGCACCATAACCTCGATTTAAAAAAGCATTGGGCTCTACTAAATTATAATTTTGATCTATAAATCCAAACTCCAGTGTTCGGGTTTTAGCTTTATTGCTAGCACTGGCTTGAATACCACGGCCGTATAGCGACATTTCTAATTGCTGACTAATATTCCCAATTTTAAGTTGATAATTTTCCAAATGATACGCCAAAAACGTATTAGTTACATAAGGTGTATCTGTATTTTCCGCCATATAAATATTGCCATTAATAGCGAGGTACCCGGCAGAAAGATCCATGTCGGCCGAACCAATAATTTGATAGATATTAGTATCTGGCCCTATTTTCCTATAAGTGGTTGTTAAGCTGTTGCGCTGATATATTTGAGACTGCCTTATGGCTTGCATATCTTGGTGCTGCTTTACCGAAGAGATGTTTTGCACCGTGATACTTAAATTACCAAACAGCTCTTTTCCAGAACCACGCATAGCGGCCACTTGAACGGTAAATTGTGGCAAGTCCAATAACGCCTTTGGGGGTGAAAAATGTAGGGTAAAATCGGTGTCTTTTTGAAGGTTTACCTGGGCCTTTTGTTCAAAAAAATTCTTTTCTCCCGTAAGTCCAGGGATACTAAACACCACTAAAGCGTCTTGTATTTTATTTCCCAAATTACTCACACTTACCTTTAACGCTAATGAATCGTTAGAATTAGTCATTAACACCATAGGGGTGTCGGTGTAAAGACGCATAGTGTTATTTTCTTTAACGGTTTGCTGAGCCTGCTGGGTTTGAAGTATGTTTTTATCAGCATCCAAGAGCTCTATTGCCAATATAGACGTGCCTACTTGTGCAGACTGTTGCCTAAGTAATTTTGAAGAAACAAAATAGTTTTCTTCAGGGTCTAAAGACACTGCCACCTCTTGATTAGAAATAACCCGAAAGCCTTCTGGTGTTTTTACTCGTAAGTATCCTTCAAATGTGCTTTCTGTTGTATTTGTAATACCAATTAAAACATCAATAAGATTCGATTTTGCCCTTCCTTCTTCAACCTCAACCGTCATTTTAAAGTCTTGCTGTGCATAGGACGCCAAACAAAATAAAAGCACAAAAAGAGAAAGAAGTTTCATAGAAACAGAATTGAGCATACTTGGGGAAAGTGTTTTAAAGAGGTGTAATTACATATTGCAAAGTCGTGGTGTAATTGTCCATGGTTGCATTAATAAGATTTACGTCGTTCGGGTTACTCCTATAGGTAATACTAAATTTAGTAGGAACGCCTTGAGTTGCCTCTCCAGAAGCTGTTTTTTGCAAATTTTCACTTATTGAAATGGGAAAGACCACACCCGTATTACCAGCACTTGGGCTTAATAAAAGCTTTACGGTATTAAGGGGGAGTGTGTTTCCTGCGCTAGATATAAAATTGCTTTGCAACGATTTAACTTGTATTTGATAATTAGTATTAGCATTTATGCTAAGCCCATTCGTATAAGTTACTTGGGTTCCTTGTGTATAATCTTTAATAGTTTTAAGTTCCAACAGGCCGTTAGCCGCATTGGCATCAAGTTTTATTGAAAGTTGCGGCGTTTCTGGAGGTGTTCCGGTTAGTCTACTTATTTGCACCTTATAATTAACATCTACCTTTCCTAATATATTGTTATTTTTATCGTATGCTGTAAACTGCAATGGTATAGGAAACTCGATATATGCAGGGTATTGCGCCAGATAAGCTCCACCTTCTATAGTTAAATTGTATCGCAATTCAAGAGCATAGTAACTGCCCTCGTTACGTAAAGGAGCATTAGCATTAGGCACTAAAAACATTTCCTGCTGCTCCTGAAGCACAACATGTATAGGCATACCAATTTCGGCCATTGTTGGGGATCCTGTTGTAGACTGAGAAGATGCAGGCTGAAAACTCACTTTGTTGGCAGGAAAAACATAACCATTTGAAGTTATGGTATTTTTTAATTTGACCGAGAGTTTCCAGTTTGGATAATTAAACAGGGTGTTTCCCGAAAAAACGAAGGTATTTGCATTAGATGACGTTTGCCCACTATAAGATCCAACAGTCATATAATTATTACTCCACCCCGTAAAATTAACATTTTGAGCCACCACTGTTGTAAACGACCCCATTAAAAAGATAAGATATAAAATATTAGTCTTCATAGGTAAATGTTAATTCAGCCATTTCTATACTGGTATCCTTTCCATAATCCATAATAACAGTTGCTACGTATGTCCCATTTTCTAAGTCTTGAGGTAACGCGATACGGGACTCTCTATAATTTCCGGGCATGGTATAAAATACAAGATCATCTAATGTTGTTTTTTTACCAGTCTCCGTATTTAATATTTCAGAATACATAACGCCATCGGTCCAAATATTGCCTTGATTTTCAAAATGAATATCTATATGATGGGTATCTTTATCGAAAATCATATTTTGTACTTCTATTTTTTTAATCTTCTCTATAGTCGTACGATGAAATAACTTTATACCGGAACGTATACTTATTTGCATATTGGCACCCGCTTTCGTAACATCGTCTATGGGATTCATTTGTGTAACATATAGCATGGCGGTATGGACAGGGACATTGTTAGAAAGTTTTGTTGGTATGGTTAGAATGACTTCTATGTGTTTGGTTTCTCCAGGTTGTAGCGAAAAATAATTTTCATCGTTTGGGATGCTTACCCAACTAGCGCAAGATGTAGCCAAACTATCTGCGGGAAACATCACATTATTCCCTTTAACATCGTATTCCCAATCGCCCATACTTATGGCTAGATCTAAGCTATTGGATGTGCTCACGTTGGTTACCGTAATTTTCTGAGTGTTATTCTCTCCCATTCCGGCTTCATAATATACCCGAGGCGGCGACACCGAAAGCCCTGTCTGTGCATACAAAAAGGCTTGCATTAGGAAACATAAAAGGAAACTGTTTTTTTTCATTAGAAATACTAATCGTTTTATTATAAACATAAAAAAGTGCTATATAAACAATATAGCACTTTTTTATAATGTATTACAGTTAAATTATAATTATTGTGCTGTAATGGTATAAGTCAATTGTGTTGTATAAGTCGTTGGGTTTTGGCCTGCAATATACTTATCAACATAAGCGTCTCCACCAGCTGCCCCATAGGTTATATTTACATTTTTATTAACGGCTCCTTTAGTCGTTGATAAAATGGCTTGATTTTCTGCAGATAAAGAAACCGTTGGCTTGTATGCCGCAGCATCGATAGCAGCAGTACCATCGGTAGCTGTTATTTTTATATCGCTAGCAGCAATGTTTCCATTTACTTCTGATCCATTTGTTAATTCTGTACCTGCCGATTTTACACTTACTTGGAATCCACCTGTACTATATACTTCTAAATGGTTTGCTTGTGCAAGCGTTACCCCATTCGAATAATCATCAGCAGTAACATAATCTAAATTCACCGTTTTTTGAGACGTATTTACCGTAATAGATTGGATAGGAGATAAGTTTACATTTAAAGTAACCACATCTGTTGCTGGAGTCTGTGCATTAACAGCGAATCCTAAAAGTAGTGCTAAAGAAGCTAAAATTGTATTTTTCATTTTTATTTTATCTGTTTAATAATTTGTTTGTTTCTTTGTATTGACGGTGCAAATATAGACCCAACATCTCGGTCTATTTTTATTAAAAACTGCATAAAAATTGTTAATTTAAACCGGAATTCCCTAGACTTTACCGATGGTCATGCGAAATCTGCACTTCATCCTTAAACACAATATATTGGTTTATAAATGAGATAAAAAAAAACAAATTGGTATTAAAAGACATGCTGTTTTTTTAAAATCAACAAAAACAAAACTATGAGCAAATGAAGATTGATAGCCCACTTTAAAACACAGAAGCATGTCTTATACTTTATGTCGTATAAATAAAAGAAGAAAAAGTATTTTTTATTAAAGAGACAAAAAGCCTTAACTTGATATTATTGCGCTGTAACGGTATAGGTTACTTGGGTTTTAAAAACCGTTTGGACCTTACTAGCTAACGCCATATTGTTATAAGTATTTGCCCCTGCCCCCTTATAGGTTATGCTAATATTACGAACACCACCACCTTTTGAGTTAGACAGAATAATGGCCTCTTCTGAAGACAAAAAGGGCATGGCGTATGTGGCATTGGAAAAAGCATTTGTTGTACCTGCAGAGGCAGCAACCTGTATAGTATTGGCTGCAATAACATCTGGCAGTCCAACAGCTCCCGAATGCATTAAATGTCCATCTGATTTTACAGTTATTACCATACCAGCTGTACCAGAAACCGTTAAGTGATCGGGCTGTAAAACATCCACACCACTTTCATACTTAGCAGCAGTATCATATACCAAATCGACTTCGGTCGTATTCACCTTCAAGGTTTGAATGGGATGTAAGTTTATGTTCAGAGTGACGGCACTTCCTGTTTGCGCTGTAATGGCACCTCCTAAAAATAAAACTAAAGTAATTAAAACAGCATTTTTCATAACTCAAGTATTAAAAAACATAAACGATACTCTACGACTTTACTTTTATTCTATTTCAGAATAAAAACCATTTCAATTTAAAAATTAAAAAATGGCGTACTCAGCTTTACGCAAATCACTAGGGCTATTGCCGGTGTGCTTTTTAAAGAAAGCACTAAAATTCCCTTCATCGCTAAAACCTACCTCATGAGCAATTTCGGCTATAGTCAGGTTTGAATGCTTTAATTCCCGTGTACTTTCACTAATTATTTTATCAATAATGATTTGTTTGGCCGGTTTTCCAAACCAAGACTCGGTTATTTCTGTTAAGCGTCTTGGAGTAACGTGTAAAGCTTCAGCATAATAACTCACGTTTCGACTGTTCTTGTATTCTTTTTGTAATAATACGCGAAATTGGTTTGCTGTATCTATATAAAGATAATTTCCTTTTAGTTGGGTCTTACGATCTTCTATATAATACAATCCATTAAGGATAAGAATTTCGATACAGTTATGCACTAAAGCAACATATAAACCTGTATGTTTCTTTTCTTTAAACATAGCAAGTCTATCTATAAATATTTTTTTTACTTCTTCCACAGATGCTACAGAAGAGGTAATATACACATCATCTTGGGTATTGAAAAAGAGTTCTGAGTTTAACAATTGACTATCCGCAGCAGATTGCTCATAAAAAGCAGCATTAAAAACAAATACATACACCTGCCCCTCATTTTCGCAGTCGGCACAATACGTTACATCTGTAAAGGGTGCAAGAAAAACAAAGTTACCCGCTTCAAGATCATATTTCTTATTGTTGATTAACATTTGAGTTCTATTCATCACTAAATAAATCACAAAATAACCCATAGTATTAAATTGGCGATTACCATGGTTTCTTTTTATAATTTCATCAAGAGCATGAATACTGAATCCATTTGCTTTAAGTTCAGGTGTTATTTTATACATACAGCTTGGGGCTTAAATTTTTTCAAAAACTTGTTGTAGCAAGTTAATGAAAAACTAGAACAATTAAGAACTTTTTAGAAGCAAAAAACCGGAGTATTTAAAATTGTTTAGAATTATGTTTTTTACTTAAAAACACCATAATTTTCGCATAAAACACAAACTATTATAGAAAACTCTAACTTAAATAACTTCTTTTTATTATATCTTTGTGAGTACTCATACATAAGCTTAATTAATAAACTGTTATCCGTATAGACTAGCTTATGTATAGAACATAACCAAAAATCTTCTTTTTTTTTCATAGCAATACACATTATAAATATGAAAAAAATATAGGGTTTCACAATTTTAAAAAAATAAAAATATATGTCGTTTTCAGATTTATTTGATAGTGGGTTTAAAAAGCGTAATGAGGATCATTTTGCAGCTATTGTAAGAGTAGCCATGGACGATGGAAGCATTTCGGAAGAAGAAAAAGCTTTTTTAGACAGGCTCGCACAAAATCTAAATATTGGTGTTGAGGATTACAAACTTATATTAAAAGATTACAAATCACACCCCATTAACCCACCGGTTTCTTACGATATGCGTTTAGAGCGTTTATACGATTTAGTGCGTATGGTATATGTTGACCCTATTGAAGGCAATCAAGAACATAGTTTATTGAAAAAAATTGCGGTTGGGCTTGGGTTTCATGCCGTAAACGTTAAGTACATTCTAGACAAAGCCTTAACTTTGGTCAAAAATGGTGCCGACTTAGACTTATTTATCCAAGAAATAAAAAATATGAACACCTAGTAAGTCTTAGGATTTACACATATAAACAGCGGCTGAATAACGTATTGATAAACACTCATGCAGCCGCTTTCTTTTTCTTTTAAGCGTTTTTCATAAACTCTTCTGCTTTTTCCACCATCAACCTACTACCACAAACGAAAGGCACACGCTGGTGCAGTTCTGTAGGCTCAATATCCATAATTCTAGTATACCCATCACTAGCTTTGCCACGGGCTTGTTCGGCTAAAAAAGCCATAGGATTGCACTCGTATAGCAATCGCAATTTTCCATTGGGATTTTTAGAGCTTTGTGGATAAAGATAAATGCCTCCTTTTATCATGTTTCTATGAAAGTCTGAAACTAAAGACCCGATATACCTGCTCGTATATGGGCGATCCTCTTCTTCTTTCTGACAATATTTAATATAGTTTTTGATACCCTGTGGAAAATGGATGTAGTTACCTTCATTCACAGAATAAATAGAACCGCTTTCTGGAAACTCCATGCAAGGGTGAGACAAATAAAAAGAGCCTATTGCAGGGTTTAGAGTAAAACCGTTTACACCATCACCAGTTGTGTAAACCAACATCGTAGAGGTGCCATAAACAATGTAGCCCGCCGCCACTTGCTCGCTACCTTTTTGCAAAAAATCTTTAAGCATAACAGGTGTTCCTACAGGAGTTACGCGTCTATAAATTGAAAAAATTGTCCCTACGGATACATTTACATCAATGTTCGACGAACCATCTAAAGGATCGATCAATACCACATATTTATTCTGGTGGTTTTCATCTTGGCTATTTATAGTTATAAAATCGTCTTCTTCTTCACTGGCAATGCCGCAAACAATATTTCGCTTGGTAAGCGTCTGTATAAATTTTTCATTAGCATATACATCTAATTTTTGCTGATCTTCACCTTGAATATTTGTATCGCCCGCAGCTCCAATAATATCTACCAGACCTGCTTTGTTCACTTCATGGTTTACTATTTTTGCAGCCAATCGTAGTGAGTTTAAAAGGCTTGACAATTCGCCCGAAGAGTATTGAAAAGAAGATTGATTTTCAATGATAAATTCGCCTAAAGTCTGTTTTTTATGAGTCATTAAAAGAACATTTTATTTTTGCAAATATCTGAAATCTTTTACAAACTACATCGATTTCGTTACATTTAAGATTTCCATACCATCAAGTTTAAACTATCTTTGTGTTTTTTATATTAAAACTATGGATTTCGTAATAAGAAAAGCAAAAACCGAGGATATGCCACAGGTTTTTTCCTTAATTAAGCAACTCGCTGATTTTGAAAAAGAGTCTGATGCCGTGATAATTACCATAAACGACCTAATAAAAGATGGTTTTGGAGCACAACCTGCATTTTTTTGTTTTGTTGCTGAAATAAACAACAAAATTGAAGGAATTGCGTTAGGTTTTAACCGGTATTCCACATGGAAAGGAAAGATATTGCATTTGGAAGATTTAATTGTCAACCAAGATCTGCGAGGCTCCGGAATGGGAACGGCACTTTTAAATCAGGTAATAACATATGGCCATACATTAGGCGTAAAACGCATTAGTTGGGAGGTGCTGGATTGGAATACAGCTGCTATAGATTTTTATAAACAAAAAGGAGCCCATATCATGGACGATTGGCGTGTTGTACATATAAATGAAGAAGGAATTGAGAATTATATGTCTCGGTTAAAAAACAAATAAAACACAGAACCATTCGTATTGTTTTAACCAAAGCCCCATTAACTACAACCTAAACCTTATAAGATTTTTAATGGTTTTGCTTTCGTATTTTTAAACAAAAGACGTTACAAAAGCCACATTTACATTAAAATAATATGTTTTGAATAGAATACAAGTTTTTAAATTTGGGGGCGCATCGGTAAAAGACGCTAAAGCTATAAAGCATCTGGCATCCCTACTACACCAAATAGGTTGTCAGGATACACTAATAATCGTATCTGCGATGGGGAAAACCACCAATGCTTTAGAGGTTGTGGTAGACAATTACTTCAATAATAAAGCAGAATTAACAAACGCAATTCAAGAGGTAAAAAAATACCATTTAGATATTTTAATGGATTTATTTGATGTTCATGACTTTGACAGACATTCGGACCAAGTAGCAAACCACCCTTCTTTTAAAAAGTTAACTGTTTTTTTTGATGAGCTCTCAACATTTCTAAAACACAATACCGCTTCCGATTACAATTTTGTTTATGATCAAGTGGTTGGATATGGTGAATTGATATCAACCACTATAATAAGTGACTACCTGAATTATATTGGCATCCAAAATAAGTGGCACGATGTACGCCATCATATTAAAACGGATTACTATTACCGAAATGCTCGGGTAGATTGGGCACTCACAAAATCCCTCATTACATTAAATATCGATCCTACTGTTCTAAATATCACACAAGGTTTTTTAGGTTGTGACCCCAATAATTTCACTACAACCTTGGGCAGAGAGGGAAGCGATTATACTGCTGCTATTTATGGCTATTGCCTAAATGCTAAAAACGTGACCATTTGGAAAGACGTTCCTGGAGTTTTAAACGCCGATCCCCGTTATTTTAAAAACGCCCAATTGCTCAATAAAATCTCGTATCGTGAAGCAATGGAACTGGCTTTTTACGGAGCGTCTGTTATACATCCCAAAACATTGCAACCTCTACAGAAAAAAGAAATCCCATTACTTGTAAAATCATTCTTAAATCCAGAGTCGGCTGGTACCGTAATCAGTAAAAATGCCACATTAGACCCTATGGTACCATGTTTAATCGTAAAGAAAGGGCTGGTTTTAATTTCTTTATCATCTTTGGATTTCTCACACATAATTGAAGACAATATCAGCATGATTTTCAACATATTACATACACATAAAATGAAAGTAAGCGTCATTCAAAATTCGGCTATTAGTTTTTCCATATGTGTAGATAATCTCTATAATAATTTAGACAAGCTGCTACAGGACCTGAAGATCAAATTTAAAGTTTCCTGTAAAAAAAACGTGTCGCTATATACCATTTTACATTATAATCAAGACATTATCGACCAAGTTGAATTGGGCAAAACAGTGTTATTAAAGCAATTAACACCCGAAACTGTTCAAGTCGTTACGCACAGCAATTAAATAAACTATTTACTACCTTTACCGCCATGACCAAACAACAAGATACCGGGTTGGTAACCGCCAAAGAAGTCGCAAAAGCCATACAAATGGACAATTATGGCTTTATAGGAACTTTTATAGGCTGGGGCTTAATGAAGCTTCTAAAAATATCTACTCTTAATAAGGTTTATAATCGTAATAAACATTTAAGTGATGTGCCCTTTTTAAATGGTATTCTAGACGATTTTCAAATTAAATTTGAAATCCCGGAAGAAGACTTAAAGCGCTTGCCTAAAACCGGAGCCTATATTACTGTTTCCAATCATCCATTGGGCGGTATTGATGGTATTTTACTTTTAAAGCTGATGCTCCAACAACGTAAAGACTTTAAGATTATAGCCAATTTCTTACTACACAGAATAGAGCCTTTAAAGCCATATATCATGCCTGTAAACCCTTTTGAGGACAGGAAAGATATTAAGTCAAGTGTTGTTGGTTTTAAAAATGCTATTCTACATTTAAGAGCAGGGCATCCCTTAGGCATTTTTCCCGCTGGTGAAGTATCCACCTATCGTGATGGTAAACTAATGGTAGACAAACCTTGGGAAGAAGCGGCCATGAAACTGGTTAAAAAAGCAGAAGTACCTATTGTCCCTATTTATTTTCATGCTAAAAACAGCAAGTTGTTCTATAAGCTTTCAAAAATTAGCGACACCTTCAGAACTGCAAAATTACCATCGGAACTCTTAACGCAAAAACGGCGTATCATAAAAGTGAGAATAGGTAGACCTATTTCAGTAGAAGACCAAAAAGAGCACCAAACCCTTGAAGAGTTTTCAGAATTTATAAGGCGTAAAACATATATGCTTTCTAATGCTTTTGAAGAAAAGTCTAAGATTTTGAATAATATATCATCTACTTTAAAAACACCCAAACCTCCTAAAAACATTGTAACCCCTGTGGACACAGCGCTAATGGTTAAAGAAGTTGAGGATTTACGCAAAGGCGATTTCAGACTTTTAGAAAGCAAGAATTACGAAGTGTTTTTAGTTCAAGCAGAGCAGATACCCCATATTTTACGTGAAATTGGCCGTTTGCGCGAAATTACTTTTAGAGAAGTTGGAGAAGGCACCAACGAAGCCATAGATCTAGATGCTTTCGATACCTATTACCATCACATGTTTTTATGGGACAGTGAGCGCAAACTTATCGCAGGCGCCTATAGAATGGGCTTGGGGTCCAAGATTTTCGAGCGTTACGGTATAAACGGCTTTTATCTTCAAGATTTGTTTCGTTTTGAACCCGAGCTTTATAAAATGATGAGCCAATCTATCGAAATGGGCCGTGCATTTGTTATTAAAGAGTATCAACAAAAACCCATGCCTCTTTTTTTACTTTGGAAAGGTATTGTACATACCACTTTGCGTTTTCCTGAACATCAATTTTTAATTGGCGGCGTTAGTATAAGCAATCAATTTTCAAACTTCTCGAAGTCCTTGATGATTGAGTTTATGAAATCGCATTATTACGATCCTTATATTGCACAATATGTGCATCCAAAGAAAGAGTTTAAAGTAAAACTGAAAGATGCCGATAAGGATTTTGTTTTTGATGAAACTGAGGCCGACTTAAATAAGTTCGACAAAATTATAGATGAAGTTGAGCCAGGCGCTTTACGTCTTCCTGTGTTACTTAAAAAATACATCAAACAGAACGCCCGCTTAGTTGCTTTTAATGTGGACCCGCTGTTTAACAACTCGGTAGACGGTTTGATGTATATTAAAATTGCCGATTTACCAGAAAGTACAGTACGCCCTGTTATGGAAGAGTTTCAGGCAGAACTAGAGCGCAAATTCATGGAAAATAATGGCGACAAATAAGCCTTTGCAACTCCCACGTTTTACGCCGCTTATAAAGTTATAAAGTCCAAGAGCATAACATCATAACTTGAATATTATATTTTTTTAATAAAATAAGTAGAAATAAAAGTTATATTTGAAACCTACTAACCAAAAATTTAACCTAATTATGAATTGGTATTTAAAAGTTTTAAAACAGTATGCAGATTTTTCTGGAAGAGCCAGAAGAAAAGAATATTGGATGTTTTTCTTATTTAACATTCTTATTTCTTATGGCATTATTTTCTTAGCCGTGGGATTGGAGATGCCATCCCTATCTATTTTGAGCAGTATTTATTCGTTTGGAGTTTTAATTCCAGGACTTGCTGTTGGTGTTAGAAGAATGCATGATGTTGGAAAAAGCGGATGGTTTTTATTAATCCCGATATACAATTTGATTTTAGCTTGTACAGATAGTGAAGCGGGCACAAATAAATGGGGAACAAACCCTAAAACAAATCTTGAAGAAATTGATCAAATAGGTGTAGAGTAACACCTTGTTTCTAATCATAAAAAAAGCAATCCTTTTAAAAGGATTGCTTTTTTTATGCAGTTTATATGAAAATTAAAACCAAGGTTTTTTACCTACCTGATACGTATTATAAAAGTCGGCATCAGATTTTGTTAAATAAATAACACCTTCTATAAACCCTATAATACCAGCAAGACCGCAAGTAACTATTGAGGCTATCAACAAGATTATTCCTTCTTTATTATATCCTAAAACAAATTTATGGATACCTAAAGACCCAAAAAGAATCCCTAAAACTCCAGCTAACACTTTTTTGTTTTCTCCTGAAACATTACTGAATGTTTCTTTAGCACTATGGGCAAATTCAGAAGCAGATTCTTTAGCTTCTTTTGCAAAATCGCTTGTACTGTTTTTTGCATCTTGATTAGCATTACCAGACCTATCGCTAAAGTCTTTATTGCTCGGTATTTCTCTATCGGACATTTGGTTTAAATTTATGGTTTATTTATAAAAGTTAGTTAAAAATATTCTGCAATATAGTAAATGTATTATAAAAACACCTTAATAGAAGAACACGTATTAATTCTCACAATCATCGAATTAACATTGCAACACCGCCAAGAGCTGTAACTATTAATATGAAACGCCGATAATTTACATTCGATATTAACTTCACTATAGCAACGCCCACGAAAAAACCAGCTATAATAACCGGTACCAACACTGAGTTTAAGATGAGGGTTTCTTTTGAAATCGTTTTCCATACAAAGAAATGGAAAGGCAGCTTAAAGACATTGACAATAAAGAACAACCAAGCAGCCGTACCAATAAATTCGTTTTTTGGAAGTCTCATAGCCAGAAAATAAACATTGGAAATAGGCCCTGCTAAATTCCCTATCATGGTTGTAAACCCTGCCAAAAACCCCATAATACCAGAAAACCAACCACTGCTAGGTATGTCTGTAGATTTTCTATTTTCTGTGTAAGCCAAAATTAAAACTGAAATAATAATGATGATGGCCATCATATGCTTAAACGCTTCTTCGGTAATATCATTACCAATCCAGGCCCCCACTAACACCCCTATAACCACCAGCGGCATCAATTTGATAATATATTTCCATTGGGTATGTCTGTTATAATAAATAACCGCAAAAACATCTGCTACAACTAGTAATGGAAGTAAAATACCCGTAGATGCTTTTTCGCCAAATACAAATGCAAGTATGACCACGATTATAATACCGATACCTTTTATACCCGATTTTGATAACCCTAATAAAAAAACAGCAAAACAAATGGCGATGCCTTGTAATAAGGTTAAATCATACGATTGTAAGGTTTCTAAATAAGACAATAAATAAAGGTTTGATTGGTAAAATAACTTACGAAAAAGCACTACTTATAAACTAAAATCAACAAAACTTCTGTTTTATTTTATCCACAATGGTTTGTGCCAATTTTTCTTTACTTTCAACCGTCCAACCTGCTACATGAGGTGATAATATTACATTTTGCGCCTCAATTAAGTATTGAAATGCTTCTGGCATTTCATTTGAAAATAAATTTTCAAATGAAGCCTTTTCATATTCTAAAACATCAAGCCCAGCTCCTAAAATGTGCCCAGATTTTAATGCTGAAACCAAATCTGCCGTAACCACACTTTTACCGCGCGCTGTATTGATAAACCAAAAGGGGTTTTTAAAGGCCTTAATAAAATTAGAATTGACCATTCTTAAGGTTAATAAGGTTTGCGGTGTATGCAAGCTTAGCACGTCTACTTTTTCCTGAAACTCAGAAAGCGTTACTTGTTTCGCATTTTCATCGCCCAGACCTTCTTTAATATCGTAACATAATACAGACACCTCAAAACCCCGAAGCTTTCTAGCAAAGGCTTTTCCCATGTTGCCATACCCGATAATGCCCACCGTTCTTCCATCTAACTCAATACCTCTATTAGCTTCACGCAACCACTTTCCGGCCCTTACTTCCGCATCGGCTTTATTAAGCTTGTTAAAGAGCGATAATAGCATCCCTAAAGCATGTTCTCCAACGGCGTTACGATTACCTTCTGGTGCCGCTATAAGCTCAATACCTTTCTTTTGAGCATACTCAACATCTATATTTTCCAATCCGGCTCCTACCCTACCAATAAACTTTAACTGGGTTGCAGCATCGATAAATGTTTTATCAATAGTAAAGCGGCTTCTTAAAACAATACCGTCATACAGATGTATCTTGCGTTCTATCTCTTCTTTTGAAGCTGTATAGTCTTCGTGGTTTGTAAAGCCTAAATCATGAAGTTGATCAATCAACAGATCGTGATTTGTATCTAAGTGAAGGATTTTCATTTGCTGTTTATTTGCGATAAATTTACAATCTTTTTATAAGCCTTACCATAATTATAGCTAACAACTGTTCTATAATACCCATAAAGGGGTTCATGCCCTATTTATAGATAACCATCAATCAAACAATTAAATTTTAGGGAAAGTCACTTTAAAAACCGTGCCCACTCCCACTTCCGATGTAAAATCGATGGTACCGTTATAGGTTTCAACAATATTTTTAACCATTGCTAACCCAAGTCCCATCCCACTTGTTTTAGTTGTGAATTTAGGCTCAAATATTTTGACTCTATTAGCTTCTGAAACCCCTACACCGTTATCGGTCACCGTTATAAAAACTCTATTTTCTTCGGTACCAACATGCACCAAAACTTGAGGCGCCGGGTTATCTGAAATTGCCTGAACACTATTTTTCACTAAGTTGGTAACCACCCGAATAAGTTGTGTTCTATCAAATTTGGCAATAATTTCATCATCGTCAGCAGAGAACACAATATAATCTTCATTAAATATTTCTAAAGCCAGTTTAATTATTTTTACAACATTTAAATTTTCACTCTGTTGGGCTGGCATTTTTGCGAAATTAGAAAATGCCGAAGCAATAGCACTCATGGTATCTATTTGTTGAATAAGAGTATTGCTATACTCCTCTACCTTGTTATAGATGTTGGGGTCATTAGGGTCAAATTTACGTTGGAAATTCTGAACCGTTAGTCGCATAGGCGTTAACGGATTCTTAACTTCATGGGCGACTTGTTTCGCCATTTCACGCCAAGCTTGCTCACGTTCGCTACGAGCAAGTTTTATAGCGCTCTCTGCAAGCTCGTCGATCATGCTATTATAAGCGCTTACCAGAGCCGAAATTTCTTCACTGGTATCGTCGATTTCAATTTTCTCATTCCGCATTTCCAAACGTGTCGTACTCATTTTATCACTGATGGTTTTAAGCGACTTGGTAATGTACTTAGATAATAAAAATGCTATAAATATGGCTATAAACAAGACAAACAAATAGGTGTAGCTGATGCGCTCTAGAAATTCGTTTAGCTCTTTAGACAAGAAATCATCATTTTCCAAATACGGTAGATTTAAAATAGCTAGAGGCTTAAATTTTTGATCTGTAAGATATGTGTAAGACGACTGAAAGGTTTCGCCGTTTTCTTGGCTTTTTTCAATGTGGCGACGTGCTGCCTTATTGGAAATTTCGTTTAAAATATCGGTGCTGATACACTTTTGAATGGTATCATTGGAAAAACTCGCTTTTGAAGATATTAAAAGTGTGCCATCCAAATCAAATAAATTAATTTGAAGTGAATGCACATCAGAAACCCTATAAATTTCATCTTTAAAAATTAAAGCGACTTTATCGGTAACTACAGGATAAGATGTTTCTTTTATAATGTTATGGAGGTGCCTTCTAATCGCATATTCTTTTTGTTCCAGCCGTTGCTTATGGTACTCATGCGTTTCTTCACTGTATTGCTTAATGGCAACCGTAACTATAAGTATAGAGGCCACTAGCACCAACAAAATCATGGCTATAAAAATACGGGTACGCAGAGAAAGCTTTCTTAATTTCATTCAAATAATATAACGCATTACGTATAACAATAATCAATCCAAAATATGCTTATTTTGAAAAACCTGTTTAAGCATCAGGGTTTTTTTCCCGTATACGTTTGTATAATTTAAACCCTAACATAATAAGTGCGGCTAAAACCACCATACCAATAATTCCCCAAATCCAATTGATGGCGCTTTTTAAAATAACTAGAAAAATAACGGCGAACAAAATAAAAGTCGCACCCTCGTTCCAGATACGCATAAAACCAGAGGTTTTTGTTACCTCATCATTTTGTAGCTGCTTAAAATACTTATGGGTTTTTAAATGATAGATAAAGAGCGATATAACAAATGCAAGTTTAACCTGCATCCAGTCTTGGTAAATAAGCGTAGGATTTAAATAAAACAGACTCAAACCAAAAAGCGTTGCTAAAATAGCCGATGGCCATGTAATGATATTCCACAAGCGCTTTGCCATAATTTTTAAATGTTTGCCCAAAATCTCCTTTTCTGGGGAGGGTTTATAAAAGGCTTCTATTTGATATACAAAAAGCCTGGGAATATAAAACAGGCCAGCAAACCAAGTAACAATAAAAATAATATGAAACGATTTTAAGTAGAAATATATCATGGTTTTAATGGTATTTAAATAGGGTTACGTTCCGGTTTTAGGGTTCTGCTTATCTCTCTATTTAAAAAATAAGCTGTTACTAAAGTAGCCAGAATATCTGAGATAGGGAAAGATATCCATACGCCCAATTCGCCATAAAATTTCGGAAGTATCAAAATCAAAGGGATAAAGAAAAACCCTTGTCGTGTTAAAGTTAACAATAACGCAGGAACGGCTTTTCCAATAGCTTGAAAATAAGCAGCTCCAATAAGTTGAACAGCAATAATAGGTGTGGCAGCAAAAACCCAACGCATAGCACTTGGAGTTTGCTTTATAACCTCTACATCTGTAGTAAACATTCTTGTAATGGCTTCAGGGAAAAGCATCAGCAATACAAACACACCTGTAGCCAATACAGCAGCGTATTTAATCGCTGTGTTTATCGTACTGCGAACTCTAGCATAATTTCTAGCGCCATAATTAAAACCTGCTATTGGCAAAAACCCTTGGGTAACGCCTAAAACTGGAAACATGGCAAACATAAGCATCCTACCCACAATAGCGTAGGCCGTAACAGATGTTTCTCCTCCTAAATCATATAAGATATTATTCATAAATAAATAAGTAATACTCACGACCGCTTGCCTTGCTAGAGTAACAAAGCCCAAAGACCCTATTTCTTTAACGATATTTGGAGTGAGCCCGAAATGAGATACCCTTATTTTTAATTCAGATTTTTTAGAAAGAAAGAACCAAAGTACATAAGCAAAGCAAGCTCCATACGATATAGTTGTGGCCCATGCCGCTCCGGCCATTCCGTAATCTAAAACATTAATAAAAATATAATCTAACAGTAAATTCCCAACCGATGGTATCATCATGGCGTACATTGCAAATTTAGGTTTGCCTTCGGCCCTTATAACGCTATTGCCCATCATGCATAAAGCTAATAAAGGCACACCATATAGCACGATAGTGTAATATGTTTTTGCAGGTTCGAAAATAGCTCCTTTCCCTCCAAAAGCATTTACAATATTATCGACAAAAGATAATCCCAGAACAACCAAACTAATCGTGAGCAGGAGCGTTAAGGTGATTTGATTACCAAAAGTCTTTAAGGCTTTCTCATAATGTTGTGAACCAAGTGCTCTAGAAATAATAGACGAGCCGCCAATACCTATTGCCATACCCAGAGCCGCTATAAAAAAAGAAACCGGCAACACTACATTTATGGCCGCAATAGCTGTAGCACCTATCCAATGGCCAACAAATATAGTATCTACTAAAATATTAAGCGACATAACCAAAATCCCAATAGATGCAGGTACGGCTTGCTTTATAAGCAGTTTTTGAATGGACTGTGTTCCTAGATCTTGTGACGATATTTTAGACATTATAAAATGGCTGTCTTAGAGTTTGCCCAGGTCTTAATCCATTTAGAAAGCAATGCCACCCATTCAGAATCGTCATTTAAACAAGGAACGGTTGTAAAATCCTGCCCCCCCATTTCGTGAAAGATCTCCTGACCTTCCATCGCGATTTCTTCCAAGGTTTCTAAACAATCACTAACAAAAGCAGGCGTAACAATAGCCATGTTTTTAACCCCTTCTTTTCCCAAACGCTCAATCGTTCTATCGGTATAAGGCAATAACCAAGGATCAAACCCTAAACGAGATTGAAACGATGTGGAGTAACTACCTTCTTTTAATTGCAACCTTTCCCCCACTAATCTAGTCACCTCTAAACATTGGTGCCTATAGCAAAACTCGTGCGCTTTCGATGGCGTTTCACAACAACTTTTATCTATTTTACAATGCGAATTCGTAATATCACTTTTACGGATATGCCGTTCTGGAACACCGTGATAGGAAAACAATAAATGGTCGTAGTTTTTATCTTCTAAATGTCTTTTTATCGAGTTTGAAAGCACCTCGATATAATCGGGTTTGTTATAAAACGCAGGAACCGATTCAATTTTTAAATTCGGAAAATGTGCTAGACGGAGCTCTTCTGCCAATACCGTAATGGTTTCGGTTGTTGCCATAGCAAATTGCGGATATAATGGAAACAATAGCACCTCTTCTACACCTTTATCTACCAATTCCTGTAATCCTTTTTTAATAGTCATCCTGCCATAACGCATGGCTAAAGCTACAGGGTACTCTATTTGCTGTTGAAGTTTGTCTTGAAGCCGTTGCGATAAAACAATAAGCGGCGACCCCTCTTCCCACCATATTTTTTTATAGGCTTCGGAAGAAGCTTTTGGCCTGGTTTTCAAAATAATACCTTTCACTAATAAAGCACGAGCGGCATAAGGAATGTCGATAACACGCTCATCCATTAAAAACTCGCCTAAGTACTTTTTTACATCTTTTGGCTCCGGGCTATCAGGAGAACCAAGATTGACTAATAGAATTCCTTTCTTCATGACGCAAAAATACGACACATATTGTAATGAATAAAAATTAACGCCGAAAATGATAAAAAGGAAAGTACAAATTGCAAAAGCATCTATAAACAAAAAACCCTATAATTCCGTATTATACAGTTTTATAGAGTTTTTAGAAAAGAAAAAAGAATGTTTTACTTACCTAAACACACTTCTAGGGTTAAGTAAATTTATTCTTCATCTAATTCCGATTTATTGTATACCCATTTTGGTAGTTTAGAACTATCAAAGTCTATTTTTTTTACATTATTTACATTTTCAACACAAACGGTTTCTACCAACGTCTTTGCATTCAAAATATCCAAGACCTTATCGTTTTGGTATTTCGAAAAATTCCCCATAACAAGGTCTACATCAACAAATTTATAAACCCCATCTTCTAAAATAAAGGCAAACATAGATTTAACATCTTTTTCGTAAAAATCTGTATTTTTATCATAATCTGATTCATCGGCTATATAGCTTTTTCCAGACACCAGTAAATATTCATTATTCGATTTTAAATTTTTAACACTCACGGTGCCTCTAAAAACAAGAAAAAAATCGTCATGATAAAAAGCAGGTGCGCCTTTTAAGTTGTTTTTATTCGCTTCGTACATCTGGTCATAATAAGGCAAACTACGTTGTGCAATTTTTTTAGAATAAATATGCTTTATAAAATCTGATTTCTCTTTAAAATATGAAGGAAGGTTTTCTGCACAATAGCCAGCATACCAAACGGGCAAATAATCTGGATATAATAAAGTATGACTCCCTTTTTGAAACATAATGGGCCGCTCGTAAACCCTTGGATTATAAAAAGAAAAATTTCCGATTTTGAACAATTCACATTCACCAACAGCGATATCGGACACCCCTTTGGTTTTACAAGACGTGATTAAACAAAGCACAACTAATGCGGATAATACAGTTTTATTCATAATTTTTGGTTTTTATGCATCTTCAATCGATTCTTGAACATACATGGTTAGTTTTTTATTTGAGGGATTTTCCATTTACCTAATAGTTTTCCTTTTTAGAGGTAGGCAAATTTTAGTTCATACTTACATGATACCAGATGAAGTATTTCAATCCTCAATATTTAGAACTATAGGGTTGGTAAGTAAATAATGAAGACATTAAACAAAGCTTCTATTGTAGCTAATGCTTTGGAAGCAAATTCTTTAGTTTTGTATAATCATTTCGGTTTCATTTTGGTTAATAGCAGAGCAAACCTAAACTTTTTAACAAAACGAAACGACTAAAAGCGTAAATAATCGATGAAATGCACTTGTATTCAGACAAATCTCTAGTATATTGTCGATAAAACAACCAAAAATAAAACCTATTAAAAAAATTAGCGAGCTTAATTACTGCCCTATATTTTTAATAATAGGTTTTAAAATGACGAATACATCTATAAAAAAATAAAACCCATCAAGTGAATAATACTTTTACTCTTATTTTGAAAACGGAAAGACTATATCTTTTTTCTCCTAAAAAAATAGCATGTACTGGGTAGATTTTTACTGCTTTAAAGCCATTTTCATTCCTTTGACGTAACACATGCAAATTCAAACTAGGGTTTATGTTAAAAAGAGGAGAGCGCTGTGCTCTTTTTATAGCAAAGACATCACATATTTTTTTGGTGTAGTTCCATATTTCTTTTTAAAAGCCGATATAAAGTGACTTGATGTACTATAACCTACTTTAAGCCCTACTTCATTAACGTTGCCATCGCCTGCCTCTAAAAGCTTTCGTGCCACTTCCATTTTATAATCCAATAAAAAACTAAAAACAGAATCTCCATAAATCTGTTTAAATCCTTCTTTTAGATTTTTAAGGCTTAATTCGATTTCATCGGCAAGCTCTTGCAGTGTTGGTGGTTCTGCCATACGCGAAATCATAATATCTTTAGCCTTTCTAATTTTAATAACATTCGTTTCATCTACTAAAAACGGACATTGTTCAATATTAGCATCTTCACTTCTATTAAAATACAAGCTCAACAACTCGTATGCTTTCCCTTTAAAATAAAGTGGTTTTATGGATTGGTTTAAATTATAATTTATCAATTGATTGAGTACAATGGCCATAGAAGGCGTTATCATACCATCTTTATAATATTTTTTATCTCGATTATCTTCACTTAAAAAGGTAATATAATCGGCTTCTTGTGAAAATAACCCATGAAATTTTTTAATGGAAATTAAAATAGAAACCATCCAAGATTGCGCATTTATTTCCAGATTTATAGGTAAATCCCGTTGTGGATTATACAGTAACAAAGAATTTTCCTCAAGAATATTTAAGCGATATCGCCCCTCATTAAAAACAAACTGGCTAGAACCCTTTAAACAAAAATGAAATTGAATATAATCACTATCTATTTCTTTTACAACAGATTGCATTTCACTTGCTTCATTTTTATAGGCGAGAACCAAAACTCCATCTTCAACTTTCGTTTCATCGAAAGAACTTTTAGCGATACTTTTTTTATTATTACTTTCGTTATTCATATGTTTTTATTTAGATTGGTTCTAAATTAAAGGTCTTAAAACCCCCTATCTCACAGCAAAAGTATGACATTTATCATAAATTGATAAAAAACAGGATCAAAAAACCACAATCGATACTAATTGTTCGTCTAGCGTTACTTATTGTCATGCCTTCAACATACTTTTGCTTTCTCAATTTCATTTATCAACATGCAGAAATATAATATTTCTAGAAGTAATTACTTTTACGCCATTGGTTTAAGCTATAAAAAAGCCGATGCAGAGGTAAGAGGCCATTTTAGTTTAGATCAAGATTCTAAATTAAGGTTGCTTAATCAAGCCAAGGAAAACGCTATTGAAAGCCTGATTGTAACTTCTACCTGTAACCGTACAGAAATTTACGGTTTTGCCCAACACCCTTTTCAGTTAATTCAATTGCTTTGCGACAACACTAGAGGCACGGTTGAAGAGTTTGAAAAGGTAGCCTATATTTACAAAAATAACGATGCCATAACACACATGTTTCGTGTAGGTTCTGGTTTAGACAGTCAAATTCTTGGGGATTTTGAAATTATAAGTCAGTTAAAGATAAGCACTAATCTTTCAAGAAAGCACGGTTTACTAAACCATTTTACCGAGCGCTTAGTAAATGCGGTTATTCAAGCCAGTAAACGCATTAAAACAGAAACAAACATTTCTTCTGGAGCTACTTCTGTATCTTTTGCTTCTGTACAATATATTTTCAATAATATTGAAAACGTTTCAAAGAAAAACATCTTATTATTTGGTACAGGGAAAATTGGTAGAAACACCTGTGAAAATCTTGTAAAACATACTAAAAACGAACAAATTACCTTAATAAACAGAACGAAGAATAAGGCAGAACAGATTGCTGGAAAATTCAACTTGGTCGTTAAAGATTATGCTAATTTACAAGAAGAAATATCCAATTCGGACATCTTGATTGTTGCAACAGGTGCGCAACGTCCTACAATTGATAAGCATATCATACAGTCTAAAAAACCTCTTTTAATTTTAGACCTATCCATTCCTAAAAACGTTAATCCCAATGTAGAAGAACTGGCTAACGTATCTTTAGTTCATTTGGACGACCTATCTAAAATAACCGATCAAACCTTAGAGGCGAGAAGAGAACAAATCCCATTAGCGGAAGTGATCATTGAAGAAGTTAAAGCAGATTTTAACAGCTGGTTGGAAACCCGAAAGTTCGCACCAACTATTAAAGCTCTTAAGCATAAATTAAACGATTTTAAGGTTGCAGAATTTGATGCTTTACGTAAAAAAAACCCTGATTTCAATGAAGAGCAGGCCGAACTAATAAGTAATAACATCATTCAAAAAATAACCAATCATTTCGCACACCACTTGAAAGATGATGGCGTTTCTACGGACGATAGTCTGGAATTTATAAAAAAAATATTCCAGTTAGAGCACCCCACAACCCAAGCCTAAAACTCATAGAGTTTAGTGGTTACATCACTAACCCTATTGCTTACATATGCTTACATGCACCAATAAAGCAACTTGTTCAAAATCAAATAAAACAGAAGCATAAGCTTTTTAAAAACAGAAAATGCTTCTAAAGCTTATAAATTGACGGGGATATTTTAATTGTTTTAAAACCTTTAATTCAAAAACAAAAACCTCAAACCCATATAAAAATAAACGACAAGACATGTCTAGAATCATTAGAATTGGCACCAGAGATAGTGAATTAGCTTTATGGCAAGCTAAAACAGTACAGAGTTTACTCGAAAATCTAGGTCATAAAACAATACTCGTTCCTGTAAAATCTACAGGCGATTTGGTTTTAGACAAACCTTTATACAAATTAGGGATTACTGGTATTTTTACAAGAACCTTAGATATTTCGATGTTAAATCATGATATCGATATTGCTGTACATTCTTCTAAAGATGTGCCCACTATTTTGCCTCAAGGCATTATTCAGGCAGCGATAATTAAACGGGGCAATGTAAACGATACCCTGGTTTTTAAAAATAATGAAGAATTTCTTAGTTCTAAAAAAGCTGTAATTGCTACAGGTAGCTTGCGCAGACGCGCGCAATGGCTTAACAGGTTCCCTACACATACTATTGTTGATATACGTGGAAATGTAAATTCAAGGTTGCAAAAACTACAGGACAACGAAGATTGGGATGCCACTATTTTTGCCGCTGCAGGCATTGGTCGCATTGGCGTAAGACCTGAAGAAGCCATAAATTTAGATTGGATGATTCCTGCTCCTGCCCAAGGTGCCATAATGATAACCGCATTAGATGAAGATGATTTTATAAAATCGGTTTGTAGAGAATTAAATCATGAAGAAACCGAAATCTGTGTCAATATTGAACGTGAGTTCTTAAATAAACTAGAAGGGGGCTGTAGCGCTCCCATTGGTGCTTTAGCCTATATTAAAAATGAAGAAGTGCATTTTAAAGGTGTACTATTAAGCGCTGATGGCTCTAAAAGAATCGATGTTACCCGTGTTAAAAAATTAGGCGAACACCACGATATTAGCACCTATTCCGCTAATTTCGTTATTGAACGTGGCGGCAAGCGCCTAATGGATAATATTAAACGCTCGGCACATAAAACAAATGTGTTTTCCACCAAAGCATTAACAGAAGGCCAGCGTTTATTGTTTCATGAAAAAATTATAGCAGATAGTGCCGATTTTGTAAAAATAAACTTAAATAGAATCCCTGCACGCTTCTTAAAAAATAAAATTCAAAATGTTATTATAACAAGCCAGAACACGGTCGAGTCTTTAACAACAAATTATTCGGCTGCCGAACTACAATTTGAGAACATCTATTGTGTTGGCAGACGCACGAAACGCTTAGTAGAGAAAAAAATTGGCCCAGTAGTACATGCCGAGAAAAACGCAAAAAAACTTACAGAATATTTAATAGATAATATTGAAGGTACTGAGGTTACTTATTTTTGTAGTGATATAAAGTTAGACACCATCCCGAGTACTTTAGCAAAAAATCACATTAAGGTAAATGAGGTAGAAGCATACCAAACTAAGCTAGATGGCGTTAAAGTAATTGATGCTGTAGAAAGTGTTATGTTTTTTAGCCCTTCTACTGTAGAGAGTTTTGTTCGGGTAAACAAAAGAGAGGTTATTGCATTTTGTATTGGAGAAACCACTGCAGAAGAGGCAAAAAAACATTTTGAAGACGTTCGCATTGCAAACATCCCAACAGTAGAAAGCGTTATAGAACTGGTTAATGAGCATTACGTTTAAAAAACCATAGGAGTCCTTTAGATTTTAATTATTAATGTCTGGCATTTGCTAGAAAAGTAAGAGACATGAGCATAAAAAACGATTTATTTTTAAGAGCATTAAAAGGTGAAACGGTTAGTAGGCCTCCTGTTTGGATGATGCGCCAAGCGGGACGTTATTTGCCAGAATTTATGGCCATTCGTGAAAAATATGATTTTTTTACACGTTGCCGAAAACCAGAATTAGCAAGTGAAATTACCGTGCAGCCTATACGTAGATATGGTATGGACGCCGCTATCTTGTTCTGTGATATATTAGTGATTCCGCAAGCCATGAATATAGAGGTTCAAATGAAACCTAACTTTGGTCCATATTTACCTAATCCAATACGCACCCAAAAAGATGTGGATAACGTAGTCGTTCCAGATGTTACCGTAGAACTAGATTATGTATACCAAGCCATAAAAGCAACTAAGGAATTGTTAAATGATGAAATTCCCCTAATTGGTTTTGCGGGTTCGCCATGGACTATTTTATGTTATTGCGTACAAGGCCAGGGCAGTAAAAACTTTGATAAAGCTAAAGAATTTTGCTTCACAAACCCTTTAGCAGCACATCAATTACTTCAAAAAATAACAGACACCACTATTGCGTATTTAAAAGAAAAAGTAAAAGCGGGCTGTGATGCTTTACAAATATTTGACTCTTGGGGCGGCATGCTTTCACCTGTCGATTATCAAGAGTTTTCATGGCAATATATCCATCAAATAATTGAAGCTTTAAAAGATGATGCCCCTGTTATTGCTTTTGGAAAAGGGTGTTGGTTCGCTCTAGGTGAAATGGCGAAATCTAATGCTTCTGCACTAGGTATCGACTGGACCTGCTCTCCACAAAATGCACGTTATTTAACCGGTGGCAAAATTACGCTACAAGGTAATTTCGACCCCACACGACTGCTTTCTCCACCATCAGATATCAAAAGAATGGTTAATCAGATGATTAATGAATTTGGTAAAGACAGATACATCGTAAACCTAGGCCACGGTATTTTACCCCATATTCCACTAGATCACGCTAAAGCTTTTATAGATGCGGTAAAAGAATATCGTCCGTCTTAATTTCCGAATTACACGACTTGTTCGTTTTTGAAAATAAAATAGGGTTAGAACGAATCTTATGATAAAAAACATATCATTAGGAATCAAAGCTTACTTCGGAGCTTTTAGTTTCATTTCCAAACTAAAGCTCTGGAAGTATTTTGCAATCCCTATGATTATCAGCTTTGTAACGGCCATTTTTATTGGTGTCTTAGCGTATGGCTTATCAGATAATATTGGTAAATTCATTTCAAAAATATGGATTTGGGACTGGGGCAAAACAAGTTTTACCGCTTTTGGTAACATTATTGGCGGTTTAATTGTTATTGTAATTGGACTTATTCTTTTTAAACACATAATAATGGCATTATCGGCACCATTTATGAGTCCGGTTTCCGAAAAAATTGAAGCCTATTTAACAGGACATCTTCCACATAGTCATAGAGATACCAGTTTTTCAGAACAACTATGGAGGGGTATTCGTATTAACAGCAGGAATTTAGCCATGGAGTTGCTATTCACCATTCCTATTTTACTTTTAAAATTGATTCCCGTAGTCAATATTTTTTCAACTGCTTTATTACTCCTAGTACAAGCTTATTATGCAGGTTTTGGCAATATGGACTACACATTAGAACGCCATTTTAAATATCATGAAAGTTTAAAATTTGTTCGAAAACACAAAGGTGCTGCTATTGGCAATGGCATTGTTTTTATCCTTTTTTTACTCATCCCAGTACTTGGTGTTATTTTAGTATTGCCTTTATCAGTAACCGCTGCTACCAAACAAACCGTAGACCTTATTCAAACCCAGCACAAAACATCTGTTATTAATGAAAGATAAATTTTACAAATACATTCAAAACCTTCAAGACACCATCACTTCAAAGCTTGAAGCTGTTGATGGAAAATCCAAATTCCAAGAAGATATCTGGGAACGACCAGAGGGTGGCGGAGGCCGCACGCGTGTTATAGAAAACGGTGCTGTTTTGGAAAAAGGGGGCGTTAATATTTCGGGTGTACATGGTAAATTACCAAAATCTATGCAAACCTACTTTAATGTGGGCGATGTCGATTTTTTTGCTTGCGGACTAAGTTTGGTTTTACATCCTAAAAACCCCATGGTACCAACCGTTCATGCCAATTGGCGTTATTTTGAAATGTATGATGGCTCAGGAAACATTATAGACAGCTGGTTTGGTGGCGGACAAGATTTAACGCCATATTATGTGTTTGAAGAAGACGCTGTTCACTTCCATCAAACCTGTAAAACAGCTTGTGACAAACACGACCCAGAATTTTATAAAGATTACAAAAAACGTTGCGACGCGTATTTTTATAACAGCCATAGAAATGAAAGCAGAGGAATTGGAGGATTGTTTTTCGATTATTGTAAAGCCTCAAACGATAGAACCATGGAGAACTGGTATCACTTTGTAACCGAAGTAGGCGATAGTTTTCTGGAAGCCTATGTGCCCATTGTTGAAAAAAGAAAAAGCTTATCCTATTCTAAAGCAGAACGTAATTGGCAAGAAATTCGTCGTGGCCGCTATGTAGAGTTTAACTTAGTACATGATAAAGGCACCTTATTTGGTTTAAAAACAAATGGACGCATTGAAAGTATCCTTATGAGCCTACCCCCACATGTACAATGGGTTTACGACCATTATCCAGAAAAAGGAAGCGAAGAAGAAAAGCTTGTAGAAGTACTAAAGCATCCTAAAGATTGGATAGCATTATAATTAAAAAAACGTTAACAGATCAACATAGTATTAAATAAGCACGATTGCTTTGCATACGTAATCATAAAAAACATAAGAAATGTATCCTTTAAGAAGAAACAGAAGATTAAGAACCAACGAAGCCATTCGCGCTTTAGTTCGTGAAACTATTATTTCTCCCAACGATTTTTTAGTACCGCTTTTTGTAGTAGAAGGCAAAAGCATAAAGGATGAAATCCCATCTATGCCGAATTATTTTCGTTACAGCCTAGATCTGTTGGAAAAAGAAGTTAAAGAACTCTGGAATATGGGCTTAAAATCTGTATTGCTTTTTGCAAAAGTTCCTGATAATTTAAAAGACAACAAAGGTACGGAGGCCTCAAACCCAAACGGATTGATGCAACGCGCTATTAAAACCGTAAAAAATGCTTGCCCGGAAATGCTAGTAATGACAGATGTGGCTTTAGACCCTTACTCTGCATATGGGCACGATGGTATTATTGAAAATGGACGGGTGCTAAATGATGCCTCTGTAAACGCCTTAACAGCCATGAGTTTGTCTCATGCCCAAGCAGGGGCAGACTTTGTAGCACCAAGCGACATGATGGACGGTCGTATTCTCTCCATTCGTGAAGCTTTTGAGCAGGAAGGGTTTGTAAATACAGGGATCATGAGTTATTCGGCAAAATATGCTTCGGCATTTTATGGCCCTTTTCGCGATGCACTAGACTCTGCTCCTGTAGATTTAATCGATATACCAAAAGATAAAAAAAGCTATCAAATGGATTACGCCAATCGTTCGGAAGCGCTTATAGAAACGGAAATGGATATAGACGAAGGTGCCGATATTGTCATGGTAAAACCAGGATTATGCTATCTGGATATTGTTCGCGACATTAAAAACATAGTGAATGTACCCGTAGCCGTATACCAAGTATCTGGCGAATATGCTATGCTTAAAGCTGCTGCCGAAAAAGGTTGGTTGAATCACGATGCCGTAGTCATGGAACAAGTAACAGCCATTAAACGAGCTGGAGCAGATATTATGGCGAGTTATTTTGCAAAAGATGTTGTTAGAATCTTAAACAGCTAAATGGTGATATAAGCGCACCTTTTTATTTTAAGAAATAAGGAGGTGCGTTAAAATGTTGTAATATTTCTTTCGTAAATTAGCACGACTAAAACCATATTAAATGGGCATATTAATTTTTTGGGCCAGTATTTCTATTTTCTTTTCTTTCCTATGCTCCATCCTTGAAGCTGTTTTACTTAGCATTACTCCTACCTTTTTAAGTTTAAAGAAGAAAGAAGGCAAAGATTACGCTACCACTTTAGAGCATTTAAAAAAAGATGTAGACAAACCTCTAATAGCCATCCTAACCTTAAATACTATTGCTCATACTTTAGGTGCTATGATGGTAGGTATTGAAGCCGAAAAACTACCCTTTAAACTCGAATTTTTTGGCATAAACACGGTAGGCATTGTATCGGCAATCATGACATTTCTAATTTTAGTAGCCTCTGAAATTATACCAAAAACCATCGGGGCTACATACTGGAAAAACCTAGCCCATTTCACTTCAAAAACATTAGTTATCTTAATGTTCCCACTAAAATGGACGGGTATTTTATGGCTACTTCAATTAACTACCAAATTAATTGGAGGCAAAGGGCATGGCAGTGTTTTAACTCGAGAAAGCTTTATGGTCATGACCGATTTAGCACAGGAGGAAGGGGTATTTAAGGAGAATGAAAGCAAAGTCATTAAAAATTTATTGACGTTCAAGGAGGTGTTTGCTAAAGATATTATGACTCCAAGAACGGTCATGAAAGTTGAAAATGAAGCAACCACTATTGAACATTTTTTTAATCAAAATATAAATCTCCAATTTTCTCGAATTCCTGTTTACCTCAATGATCTTGACGATATTAAAGGGCTTGTTTTAAAAGATGATATCTTTAAAGAAATGGCCTTGAACAACGGCTCAAAAAAACTATCGGAAATAAAAAGAAAAATTATGGTCGTGGATAGAGATCTCGCTATTCCCATACTTTTTGAAAAACTTATCGAAAGTAAAAGCCATATGGCATTAGTTGTAGATGAATATGGCTCAGTAAGTGGCTTGGTAACCATGGAAGATGTTATTGAAACGTTGTTGGGCTTGGAGATTATGGATGAAAGTGACGCTATTTTCGACCTCCAAGTATTAGCTAGAAAGAACTGGGAATCGCGAGCAAAAAAACTAGGCATTTTCGATGATAAAAATCCCCTAAAATGAGAGAGAATTGCATCATCACATCTCCTTTAGGTTTTACCAAGATTGTTGGTGATGAAGATGGTGTTTCAAGTATCACAATACTCGATTCTGAAGAAAAAATAACAGACATTATACCTGTAACGCTTGAAGAGTGTGCCTTTCAGCTTCAAGAATATTTTGAAGGTAAACGCAAAAATTTCAATCTTAAATTAAACCCCGAAGGTACCGCTTTTCAAAAAAAAGTATGGAAACAATTGGAACAGATTCCATATGCAAAAACCGTATCATACTTAAACCTAGCAAAACAATTAAAAGACCTAAAAGCCATTCGTGCTATCGCTAGCGCCAATAGCAAAAACCCACTTTGGATTGTAATTCCCTGCCATCGCGTTATTAGCAGCGACGGCAGCCTAATAGGGTACGCAGGGGGCTTACATCGTAAAAAATGGCTATTAGAACATGAGAACCCATATAAACAACTCAAATTGTTTTAGTTTTAGCATGTATAGTAAAAGATAAAATTTTTCCTATATTTAGAAAACTAATTTTAATTATAATGAGATTCTTTAAAAAACTCTTTAAATGGTTACTTATCACTATAGCAACCCTTGTTATTCTACTTTATATTTTCGATTACAGCTATGTCTTAAAAGGGGCGCGTGTGGTTTATTTTACAGGACACTCCACTGCTTTTATTGATGACTATCCCTATTTTGAGAATGATATTATAAAAAAAAGTGACCATCCAGAGCCTTGGCCAATCCATGAGCATTACAATACCGTAAAGGAAACTGAGAAGCTTTCAAAAGCGATTAAAGACTGGGGAACCGTCGCTTATCTCATCATTAAAAACGATAGCATTTGGTTTGAAAAGTATTATGGAGGCTTTAATGAAACTTCTAAAACCAATTCATTTTCCATGGCCAAAAGCATTACCACATCCATGCTAGGCAAAGCGATAATGGATGGCCATATTAAAAGTTTAGACCAACCTATTAGCGATTTCTATCCTCAATATGCATATGCAAAAACTACGGTGGGCGACTTAGCCTCTATGGCTTCTGGGTTAGATTGGGTAGAGGATTACACGGGGCCATTTTCAATTACTGCCCGCGCCAATTACGATTCTAATTTGGCAAAAACCATGTTAAACCAAAAAATCGTAAAGCCATCAGGTAAAGCCTTTGAGTATTTAAGTGGCGATACGCAATTACTGGGTATGATTTTGCAGAAAGCAACAGGTAAATCGTTAGCAGACTATCTTTCAGAAAGCTTCTGGAAACCTATGGGAGCTACTGAAGATGCACTATGGCAATTAGATGATGGAGAAAACCGACTAGCGAAAGCGTTCTGTTGTATTTCGAGCAATGCTAAAGATTTTGCACGTTTCGGAAAACTATATAAAGATTATGGAAAATGGCAAGGCAAGCAGATTTTAGACTCTGCTTTTGTTGCAAAATCCATAAGCCCCCGTTTTCCACAAAGTCCAGAATACGGTTATGGATGGTGGTTAAAACACATAGAGAACAAACATTTTTTTATGATGCGTGGCCATTTAGGGCAATATGTAATTGTGGAACCTACAGACAACGTTATTATTGTGCGTTTAGGTCATAAAAAATCACCAGACGAAGGTGTGGGCCAGTTTACTGAAGATATTTCTGTTTATATTGAAGAAGCTTATAACATGATGAAAAATGATAAGTAAACTAAACCTCGAAAACATCCTGTTCTTGGATATAGAAACAGTTCCAGAGCATCAATATTTCTCTAATCTAGACCATACGCAACAAGCCCTTTGGGAAGACAAGTCTCATTATCAAAGAAAAGATAATGTTACTGCCGAAGAATTTTATGAACGTGCAGGTATTTGGGCCGAATTTGGAAAAATAGTCTGTATCTCGGTAGGCTATTTTAAAATTTCAAATGATTTAAGAACCTTTCGGGTTACCTCCTTTCATGGTGATGAAGTAAAAATCCTTAACGATTTTAAAAATCTTTTAATGTCCCATTTCAATGAAACCAAACATTTACTTTGTGCCCATAACGGTAAGGAGTTTGACTTTCCTTATATAGCACGACGTATGATTATCCATAATATTAAATTGCCCAACAAACTCAACCTGTTTGGCAAAAAACCTTGGGAAGTACCACACTTGGATACTTTGGAATTATGGAAGTTTGGTGATTATAAAACGTTTACCTCTTTAAAATTACTAACTCATGTTCTGGGGATTCCATCGCCAAAAGATGATATTGATGGCAGCGAGGTATATCGGGTTTTTTATGAAGAAAACAAAATTGATCGTATTATGGTCTATTGCGAAAAAGATACCATAGCTGTAGCTCAAATATTTTTAAGGCTGCGTGGCGATTCTATTTTAACTACCGATGAGATTATCCATATATAAATGCAAGAAAAGCCCATATTAAACATTGAAAATCTATCCATTTCATTTGGAAAAAATGAAGTGATCCACAACATCTCATACCAGCTAAATAAAAATGAAATTTTAGGCATAGTAGGGGAATCCGGTTCAGGAAAATCAGTATCCTCTTTAGCTATTTTAGGATTACTTCCAAAGCGTATTTCTAAAATCACCACAGGTAGTGTTTTTTTTGAAAACAAAGATTTAACACATATATCATCAAGCGCTTTTAGAAACATACGCGGTAACAAAATTGCCATGATCTTCCAAGAGCCCATGAGCTCTTTAAACCCCTCTATACCATGCGGAAAACAAGTACAAGAAGTGCTATTGCAACATACCCAATTATCAAAAAAAGAAGCAAAGGCAGAAAGCATTTTATTATTTGAAAAAGTAAAACTACCCAATGCCGAAAGGATATACAATGCTTATCCACATGAGATTTCTGGTGGCCAAAAACAACGGGTTATGATTGCAATGGCCATTGCCTGCAAACCAGATATTTTAATTGCCGATGAACCCACAACGGCACTTGATGTTACGGTACAAAAAGATATCATTCATCTTTTAAAAACTTTACAAAGAGAGACCAAAATGAGTATTATTTTTATTACTCACGATTTAGCTTTGATTTCTGAGATTGCCCACCGTATTTTGGTTATGTATCAAGGAGCCATTGTTGAACAGGGTCTAGTCAATACCATATTTAAAAAGCCACAACATAATTACACCAAAGCATTAATAAATTCTAGGCCTTCTCTTGATACCCGTTTAAAGATCTTACCTACAATTAAAGATTTTTTAAACAATACGATTTCAAATGAAATTATAACCAAAGAACAGCGTAAAGCCCATCACGAGAAACTTTATAAAAAACAGCCTTTACTAGAAGTTATTAATGTTGAAAAAGAATACGTTTCTAAAGCAGGCCTCTTTTCTAAACCAACCACATTTAAGGCGGTAAATGATGTTAGTTTTAAAGTATATGAAGGCGAAACTTTAGGTCTTGTTGGAGAGTCTGGTTGTGGAAAATCTACTTTAGGAAATGCCATTCTTCAATTGGATAAAGCAACTGCTGGCCAAATTTTTTACAAAGGTGTTGATATTAACACGCTTTCCAATACTAAAATAAAAAAACTAAGAAAGGATATACAAATTATTTTTCAGGACCCCTACTCATCTTTAAATCCAAGAATCCCTATAGGAGAAGCTATTATGGAGCCCATGAAAGTACATGGTCTATACCATTCTGATCAGGAACGAAAGGAAAAAGCACTAGAAATTTTAAATAAAGTTGGCTTACCTGAAACTTATTTTAACAGATATCCCCATGAGTTTTCTGGCGGACAAAGACAACGGGTTGGTATAGCCAGAACTATTGCCCTGCAGCCTAAATTAATTGTTTGCGACGAGTCTGTTTCTGCATTAGACATTTCTGTACAAGCACAAGTTTTAAATCTTTTAAACGAGCTTAAAGCCACTTTCGGATTTACATATATATTTATTTCTCACGATTTGGCGGTGGTAAAGTATATGTCCGATCAATTATTGGTTATGAATAAAGGAAAAATAGAAGAGCTGGATGATGCTGACGTTATATACAATCATCCTAAGAAAGATTACACAAAAAAACTTATCGATGCCATACCTAAAGGACTATAATAGTAGTCATTCTGGAGTTTCTTTAAAAGAAACTCCAGAATGACTAATTAATAAGTTTTTGTTTTTTGTGTTTAAGCAATAATGAAGCATGCCTATCAAAGAAAAACTACATCCAAAAGGATTATAGCATAAATACTTTTTTGGTTAAATACACTAGGCTTTTCATGAATTTTAAGTTTTCTTGAAATACTTCTCGCAATTTACTTTGTTTCATTGTAGGTCGTTCATGTAGATTTGTTGCAAAATTCATAAGTAGTAAATTTAAGGTAGATTTGGGAATCTAGTTGGTTTGGTTAATTTGATACCGCAATATGTAACTTTTTTTAAATAAAACAGACAAAAAACATTAAATATCGATTAAGTGCATAAAAAATTAACATTTCGCATATTTAGAGCGATTTTCTAACTATTCTAAAACACCATTTCTGGCACTTCATTTTCTACAATTAAGGTTCCTTCCGTTGCTTTTTGAATGGTTTCAACCGAAACACCAGGCGCACGTTCTAAAAGCTTAAAACCTTTATCGGTTACTTCAATTACCGCTAGATTAGTCACTATTTTTTTTACACAGCCCACACCAGTTAAAGGCAAGGAGCATCTTTTTAAAAGTTTGGATTCGCCTTTTTTATTAGTGTGCATCATAGCAACAATTATGTTTTGGGCACTCGCCACCAAATCCATGGCTCCTCCCATACCTTTTACCATATATCCTGGTATTTTCCAATTGGCGATATCGCCGTTTTCAGCAACCTCCATGGCACCCAAGATAGTTAAGTCGACATGTTTGCCACGAATCATCGAAAAACTCAAAGCAGAATCAAAAAAACTAGCACCAGGCAACGTCGTAATGGTTTGCTTTCCAGCATTAATGATGTCGGGATCCTCTTCACCTTCAAAAGGAAAAGGCCCCATACCCAACACACCGTTTTCACTTTGAAACTCCACTTCAATATCATCCCTCACATAATTGGCCACCATAGTAGGTATGCCAATACCTAAATTTACATAATATCCGTTTTTTATGTCTTGGGCAATGCGTTTTGCTATGTCTGTTTTGTCTAACATCCTATAATTATAATGTATGGATTCGTATAATGTTTAATACAGATTATTAAAAGTCATGAAATTCGAGTTAAAAAGACAATCTTATTTATAATAAACGAACATCAATTAGCCACATTTTTAGGCCTTACCGTTCGTTGTTCAATGCGTTTTTCATAATTTACTCCTTGAAAAATACGTTGCACAAAAATTCCAGGAATATGGATTTGATTAGGATCTAAAGTTCCTAAAGGCACTAGCTCTTCAACCTCAACGACCGTTATTTTTGCAGCACCGCACATTACGGGGTTAAAATTTCTTGCAGTCCCTTTAAAGATCAAATTTCCAGCCACATCGCCTTTCCAGGCCTTTATAAAAGCAAAATCAGCTTTAAAAGCATGTTCTAGAACATACATTTTACCGTCGAACTCCCGCGTTTCTTTTCCTTCGGCCACTTCGGTTCCGTAACCAGCAGGCGTATAAATTGCAGGAAACCCTGCTTGTGCTGCTCTGCAACACTCTGCAAGCGTACCTTGGGGAATTAAATTCACCTCCAGTTCCCCAGAAAGCATCTGCCTTTCAAAAGTTTCATTCTCACCAACATAAGATGCTATCATTTTTTTAATCTGGTGTTTTTGAAGTAATAGCCCCAAACCAAATTCATCAACACCTGCATTGTTTGAAATACAGGTTAAGCCTTTAATGCCCAGCTTTACTAAACCTGCAATAGCATTCTCTGGAATTCCACAGAGTCCAAAACCACCAAACATGCAAGTCATATTATCCGTAATACCATGAAGTGCATCTTCAATATGGGCTACTTCTTTATTGATCATAAATATTACATTTTACCTTTTAAAAATACGAAAAAAAAAGCCATTCTTTTTAGAATGGCTTAAACTTTAAAATCCGCTTAAATCGTCTGGAGTATCTGGGTCATCATCTAGCAAAGAGCCAGAGCTTGCATTGGAACAATCCACATTTATGGATAGCTCCGATGGAACTTCAAAATTTCCTTTTGAAATGTTCAAGTCTTTATCGGCATAACAGCTTTTCATATACACACCCCATATAGGCAAAGCCATAGCTGCTCCCTGTCCATAAGTTATGCTTTTAAAATGTACCGAACGCTCTTCTCCACCAACCCAAACGCCCGTTACCAAATTAGGAACCATACCCATAAACCAACCGTCACTTTGGTTTTGCGATGTACCGGTTTTACCTGCAATTGGATTTGTAAATCCATATGGATACCCTGTTATAATCTCTCTGTAGTCTGCTCTGTAGCTATCTGCTCCTTTGCTTCTTAATCGAGTACCCGAACCGCCTTGCGTAACACCTTCCATAAGTTTCACAGTAACATATGCCGTTTCATCACTTAATACATCACGGGTTTCTGGTGTAAATTGATATAAAAGCGTATTGTTTTTATCCATGATACTGGTTACCATAACCGGCTTTGTATAAACTCCTTTGTTAGCAAAAGCAGAATAAGCACCAACCATTTCATAAACACTTAAATCGGATGCCCCTAAAGCAATGGAGGGTACCGCAGGAATATCGGATTCTACCCCTAATTTTCTCACTAAATCTATTACAGGTTGCGGTCCAACTTTATCCATTAATCTGGCTGTAACGGTATTAACGGAATTTGCCAAAGCATTTTTTAAGGTTCGGATGCCCCCATAATCGTTACCTGCATTTTTCGGACACCAGTCCTCTTGGTTTCCATATTTGCCTTTTTCAATACAAAATGGTGTATCTGGAAATTCATCACAAGGAGACAAATGCAATTGATCGATAGCAGTAGCATAAACAAAAGGCTTAAAAGTAGAACCTACTTGACGCCTGCCCTGTTTTACCATGTCGTATTGAAAGTGCCTATAATTCATGCCACCCACCCAAGCTTTTACATGGCCCGTTAAAGGATCCATAGACATCATGCCCGTACGCAAAAATGACTTATAATACCGAATAGAATCTATGGGCTTCATAATGGTGTCAAATTCAGAAGGCTTTCCTTTTTCCCATTTAAATACAGTCATTTGTGTGGGTTTGTGGAAAGATTTCTCAATCTCGTTATTAGACATATTTAAATCATATTTCATGTGCCTCCAACGTTCAGACTGGCGCATAGAACGATTTAGCAACGAATCTATAGACGCTTTGGAGAGGTCTAGAAAAGGTGCGGTAGGATTTCTGTCAGGCGTGTTTTGATTAAAGAACTCAGCCTGCAAACGCGACATATGTTGCTGCACAGCATCTTCTGCATATTGCTGCATACGGGAATCGATAGTGGTATAAATTTTTAACCCATCGTTGTATAAATTATACTTAGTGCCATCTGGTTTAGGATTGTCTTTAATCCAATCTTTCATAAAACCATTTAAGTAGCCCCTAAAATAAGTGGCAATCCCTTCACGATGTGATTCTGGCGAATAATTTAAATCTAATTCCGTTTTTTGAAGTGAATCTTTAAGAGTTTGATTTATAAAGTCGTACTTCTCCATTTGGGACAAAACAACGTTTCGTCTGTTCGTTACACCAATAGGATTACGTCTTGGATTATAAAGTGACGAGTTTTTAAACATCCCCACTAACATGGCAGATTCTTTTAAATCGAGCTCTTTTGGCTCTTTATTAAAATAAATCCTTGAGGCACTTCGGATACCGTCTGCATTATTTCCAAAATCGTAAATATTAAAATATTGGGCAATAATTTCCTCTTTGGTATACTGTCTTTCTAATCTTATAGCAATAATCCATTCTTTTACTTTCTGAAGGATCCGCTCAATTATGTTTCTAGAACCTTCTCCATGAAACAATTGTTTTGCCAATTGCTGCGATATGGTACTGGCACCGCCACCACTTCCAAACTTAAAGATAGCTCTCAATGTACCTCTTGCATCTACCCCAGAATGACTGTGATAACGGGCATCTTCTGTTGCAATTAAGGCTTCAACCAAATGATCTGGCAGTTCTTCGTAGCCTACTGGCGTTCTATTGTCGTTAAAATAAAACTTTCCCAATGTTTTGCCATCAGAAGAGATAATTTCTGTAGCCAAGTTTGTTTTGGGGTTTTCTAAAACCGTATGATCGGGTAAATCACCAAAGAGAGATGTAAAAAGAAATAATAAAACAACAAAAAGGACGCCTCCTAAAAAAAGCATCCAAAACAAACGTATATACTTTGAAAAATTTCGGGATTCGGGATTCTGTTTTTTTGTGGCCATACTTTAATTTCTGCTAAAAAAACACGTCGACCTTAGCCTGTCTGAGGGAAGACAAAAGACGCCGTGCGACATTATTTATTGTTTATTCTTTATGTTTTCTATTCTAAAACCTACGTCTGTAATACCATCAAGTTCTATAACCCCATTAACTTTACCATTTTCTCTCATAGCATGCTGGATGTTTACGGTATAGTTGCCTTTTTCATTAAATACAATATGTTCTTTATACCACAGTTTATTCTCCTTAACATCAGATAGGCCTGTGCCTAAAAGTTTGCCTTTAGGATCTGCCATTCGGTATTCTAATGTATCTGTTACTGTTTTACCATGGGGAAATACCATTTCTACAATTAAAAATAAATTGTTGAATTTATACTGATTGGTGTTCCTTAAGTTAACAAACAAATTATAAGCTCGTGTGGAATCTGGTGGCGTTATCTCAAAACGTACCACAGAGTCTTTATGCCATGCATTTGGAACGGGCTTGTATACATCGTAGACACGATTAGAGTCGCAAGATACTAATACACAAGAAAAAACTAAAAAAAGTAACAGTACCTTATTTAGGAGCATTATTTTTATTCTTTTGAGGGTTTTTTCGCTTATTTTTTTTTCTATTCGCATTTGGGCTTGGTGTACCTGGAGCTCCAGCCTTTTTATTGGCCGGATTGCCTTTTCGTTTATTGTTTTTACGTCTATTAGGTCGTTTTGGACTATCAAAACGTGTTAAACTATCTTGGCCCACAACATTTTCAAACTCATTTTTAGTATCTTCAATAAGATCAGAGGCATATTCTTCTAAGCTCGCTACCTTTTCATTCTTTTTGTTTAAGCTAATAATTTCATTGGCTTGTTCTGTAGTTATTTTATGCCAATTCATCCATTCCCCTTCATAAGCATACCACATATGTCCTTTAAAAATATCTGTTTTTTGACACACCGCCGTCCCCTTTTCTGTTTTCAGCTTAATGTCTGTTTTGGGAAAACTTTTTAAAGCATCCAAATAACTGTCCAGTTCATAATTTAAACAGCATTTTAATTTCCCGCATTGTCCTGCCAGTTTTTGAGGATTTAGAGATAACTGTTGGTAACGTGCTGCAGATGTACTTACCGATCTAAAATCGGTTAACCAAGTGGAACAACACAGCTCCCTACCACAGGAACCAATACCGCCAAGTCGTGCAGCTTCTTGCCTAAAACCAACTTGTTTCATTTCAATACGCGTTCTAAATTCACGTGCAAAAACTTTGATAAGTTCTCTAAAATCCACACGCTCTTCGGCCGTATAATAAAATGTCGCTTTGCTAGCATCCCCCTGAAATTCGATATCTGAAATTTTCATCTGAAGCTTCAAATCGATTGCAAACTGGCGGGCTTTTACCTTCATGGGCTCTTCCTTATCTCGAGCTTCACTCCAAACATCAATATCCCGCTGACTGGCTTTTCTGTATATTTTTAAGAGTTCTTCGGGTTTTTCCGATACATTTTTACGTTTCATTTGAATACGTACCAGTTCTCCCGTTAGGGTAACAATACCAATATCATGCCCAGAAGATGCTTGTGTTGCCACAACATCTCCAATACTTAAGGTTAAATGTTCTGAGTTCTTGTAATATTCTTTTCTACCATTTTTAAAACGGACTTCCACCCAATCGAAAGGTGTTTCTCCATTAGGTAAAGACATGTTCGCCAACCAATCAAAAACGGTTAGCTTATTGCAACTATCTGTACCACAGGTACCGTTATTTTTGCAGCCTTTTGGTTGACCGTCTTTTGTTGAGCAACTTGCACAAGACATATATTTTATATATTGATTCCAATTAAAACAACGGTTTTATCGGAAGGAGGTTCATAAATAATTCAACATCCTGCTTTCGCAGAAATGATAATTCAATCAGATTTTTTGATACAAATCTCAAACAAATCTTCTCGACGTAAAGATAAGATTATTATAACGACATTAAAAAAAGGGAGAAACTAAATATTTTTTACCGTGATAATTTTTACCGGACAGGCTTTGGCAGCCTTATCACAATCATCAAAAATCAAAAAATCATTTGATTTTAATGTAAAAAATCCTTTTTTATCTTGAGCATGCAACAACACCGATTTTCCGTCTTTTTTGGACATCTGAAACTGGTTTGGCGCCAGTTCTACACAATAATTGCAGCCAATACATTTGTTTCGCTGTAAAGTAATAACAACCATTAGGCTTCTACTTTGTTTTCTACTATTTTATATAACTTATCCGACTGCCTAATCCTGAAGGGCAATGGCATCGTAATCATATCGCCCTTTACACCCTCGCTTAACTTTTCATCATTAACCAAAAGCGCATTAACAATAAATTCCTTTGCTCCCGTGGTAGGGCCTGTAATTAAAACGGTATCGCCAATATTGATGTTATATGCTTCAATTTTAAATTCGCCCACTTTTGCTTTAGGAAAAAAGTGCGTGCCCTTACCAATATAAACTTTTTTTTGTGTAGCATGAGACCCCGACCCTTTGCTCCATTCACCAAGTTTCTGACCTAAATAATAGCCGCTCCAAAACCCTCTATTATACACGGTCTCCAAGGTTTGCATCCAAGAGATTACTTGTTCTTTACTGTAAGTGCCGTTTTGAATATTATCGATAGCTTCCCGATAACACTTAATCACTTTGGCCACATACTCAGGCGCTCTACCTCGACCCTCAATTTTTAAAACTTTAATCCCTGCATCTAAAACCTCATCTAAAAAATCAATGGTACACAAATCTTTGGGCGACATGATATACTCATTATCCAGCTCCATTTCAAATCCTGTCTCTTGATCGATAACCGTGTATTTTTTTCGACAGTTTTGCTTGCAAGCCCCTCTATTAGCAGAAGAGTTATGAGCATGTAAACTCATATAACATTTACCAGAAACCGCCATGCAAAGCGCACCATGACCAAATATTTCAATTTCAACCAAGTTTCCAGACGGGCCTTTAATCTGTTCCGTTTCTATCTGTTCGGTTATTTTTTTCACTTGGCGTAAACTCAATTCTCGACTCAACACCATCGTATCTGCAAACATGGCATAAAACTTAACCGTTTCAATATTGGTAATATTGATTTGTGTTGAAATATGCACCTCCATTTGGGCTTCCCTTGCTATGGAAATTACCGCTTGATCCATCGCAATAACAGCAGTAATATCTGCTTCCTTTGCTTTTTTAATTAAGGTTTTTACTATCGATAAATCGTGGTCGTAAATAATGGTGTTTAGCGTTAAGTAACTTCGCACGCTTTTTGCTTTGCAACGTTTTGAAATTTCTGGCAAATCGTTTAAAGTAAAATTAATAGACGCCCTAGCCCTCATATTCAACTGTTCTACACCAAAATAAACAGAATCTGCCCCATTATCTAGAGCCGCTTGAAGGGATTCAAAATTTCCAGCAGGTGCCATTAGTTCTATATTCTGCATCATGATTGCTTGTTTTGATCCACTTTAAACATTTCAAAAATATTCCTTAAATTTTTTTTAAAAGGTAAATGCTCTGCACGACCTTTTTTAAAGATATCGTTACTATTGCCCTGCCCTTTTCTAAGTGCTTTTTGCTCTTCAAAAGGAAGGGCGTGAATCTCTTTGCAGGTTGTAGAACAACAATTATCCATTTCTACTTTGCAATCATCACATTGAATAAACAATAAATGACATGCATCATTAGCACAATTGGTATGGATATCTGCAGGTTTTCCACATTGGTGGCAACAAGCAATAACATCTTCGCTTATTTTTTCTGCACGACGCTCATCAAAAACAAAATTCTTACCTAAAAACTTATTTTCAAGATTCTGCTCTTTTATCTGTCGGGTATATTCTATAATCCCCCCTTCAAGTTGAAATACATTTTGAAAACCTTTATGCTTAAAATATGCACTGGCTTTTTCACAACGGATGCCACCGGTACAATACATGACCAGTTTTTTATCTGATTTATGCGTTTTTAAATCATTTTCAATAATATCTAAAGATTCCCTAAACGTGTCCACATCGGGAGTAATTGCATTTTTAAAGTGGCCTATCTCACTTTCATAATGGTTGCGCATATCTACCAGCACCGTGTTTTCGTCTTCAATAAGGCTATTAAACTGCTCGGCACTTACATGAACGCCTTTATTGGTAACATCAAACGTGCTGTCGTTTAAACCATCGGCAACAATTTTGTCACGCACTTTTACCTTCAGTTTTAAGAAGGATTTATTATCTTGCTCTACGGCAATGTTCAAACGGATCCCTTTTAAAAAGGGAACACTATCCAAGTGGGTTTTAAACGCGTTAAAACGATCGGCCGGAAGAGACAATTGTGCATTTATCCCTTCGTGGGCAACATAGATTCTGCCCAGAACATCTAAAGCGTTCCAGGTTAGAAATAAATGATCTCTTAAGATTTGTGGGTTTTGAATGTTTGCGTATTGATAAAAAGAAAGCGTTAATCGACTCTTTCCTGCTTGGTCAATTAATTCCGCCCTCTCTTTTGCGCTTAATGTATTGTACAGTTGCATGCTATACTAATGGTTTAAGGTTAAAAAGTTATTTAGCCGCAAAGATACCATTTTAGTTAAAAGCAAATATATGCAAGCGCAAAAATTATAGAGGATAGCACTAAAAAGGGCATATAATAAGATTATAGCACCTAAATGTTCCTGTAAATAAAAAAAAGCACTTTCATAAGAAAAGAAAGTGCTTTTTCTAATTAGCTCGACCAAGTAATGACCTAAAAAGCACTTAAAAACAATTCGAGCCATTATCATCGGCACACCATTATCTGCTTATAAACAGAAACCGAGACACCTTATGAGAAAACTATTTTTTTAAAACCCATAGGCAAAACGGTAATGGTTTACCCTCCAAATTTAATTTAGGGAGATTTCATAGCAAAGTTTTTCCCGCGTTTATTATAGAGACGCAAAAAGAGCAAAAAGGTTGCGTGATAAAATTGTATTGTGATAAAAGTTATAGTAATTTAGCATCCATTACTTTAGAAAAAACAAATAAAAATGAGCAGCGAAAAAGAAGCAAAATTAAAAGCGTTAAAACTTACATTAGATAAATTAGATAAAGCCTACGGAAAAGGTACCGTAATGAAAATGAGCGATTCAGCGGTTGTAGATGTGGAAGCTATTTCATCGGGCTCTTTAGGCTTAGATATTGCTATGGGTGTTGGCGGATATCCACGCGGAAGAGTGATTGAAATATATGGTCCGGAATCTTCCGGAAAAACAACCTTGACCCTGCACGCCATTGCAGAAGCTCAAAAGGCAGGAGGTATTGCAGCTTTTATTGATGCAGAGCATGCTTTTGATAGGTTTTATGCTGAAAAACTAGGTGTGGATATTGATAATTTAATTATCTCACAACCTGATAATGGTGAACAAGCATTAGAAATTGCAGATAATTTAATCCGTTCTGGAGCAATTGATATTGTCGTTATAGATTCAGTAGCGGCTTTAACTCCAAAAAGTGAAATAGAAGGCGAAATGGGCGATTCTAAAATGGGCTTACATGCGCGTTTAATGTCACAAGCCTTAAGAAAACTTACAGGATCCATCAGCAAAACCAATTGTACCGTAATATTTATTAACCAATTGCGTGAAAAAATAGGGGTGATGTTTGGAAATCCAGAAACCACTACAGGTGGTAACGCCTTAAAATTTTATGCCTCTGTACGATTGGATATTCGCCGTTCTACACAAATTAAAGATAGTGCTGGAAACGTATTGGGCAATAAAACCCGAGTTAAAGTGGTTAAAAACAAAGTCGCACCACCATTTAAAATGGCCGAATTCGACATCATGTATGGTGAAGGCGTTTCAAAAGTTGGAGAAATACTGGATATAGCCGTTGAAAACGAAATCGTTAAGAAAAGCGGCTCATGGTTTAGCTATGAAGACACTAAACTAGGGCAAGGTAGAGATGCTGTTAAAGCCCTCATTAAAGATAACCCAGAGCTCATGGACGAACTGGAAGCCAAGGTAAGGGTAATTGCCAAAGCTGCTAATTCTTCAGATGAATAAATTTTTTAAAATCCCGAATCTCTCGGGATTTTTTTTTTGCTCTCACGCAACCATTTTGACATATGCGCATCTAAGAAATAAACATGTATTAAAATGAAAAAAATTATATTCTTTAGCATGACACTGCTTTTCTTAACGTCTTGCAGCCTCAACGACGATGACAGCAACAACTTTAGCTTAGATCTTTTGCCTGTAGAAAGCGTGGACATTCCAGAAGAATTCACCTTAGGAGAAGTTTACCCCATAAAAGTGAACTATCTTAAGCCATCTACCTGCCATAGTTTTAGAGATTTCTATTATTCTAAAAAGAACAATGAACGTACCGTAGCCATCATTAACTATGATTTCGATAGAAATGATTGTAAAGACTTAGAAGACGATCTAACAAGTGCTACCTTTAACTTTAAAGTAACAGGTAACGGCTCTTACATCTTTAAGTTTTGGCAAGGTGAAGATGAAAACAATGAAGATCAGTACCTGATTATTGAAGTACCTGTTGTAGAATAATACTTAACCTTTAATACGTGTTCAATTTGAGTTTAAATCAACTCATAGAAGATTGTAAAAGTGACAATACCAAAGCACAAAGCGAATTATACAAGCTCTTTTCGAGTAAGTTATTTTCGATATGCCTAAAGTATTCGCGTAATTATGCCGAAGCGGAAGATAATTTGCAGGATTCTTTTTTAACAATATTCAGTAAAATTGAACAGTTTAAACATAAAGGCTCTTTTGAAGGTTGGTTAAAACGCATTACCGTAAACACCGTAATGCAGCGGTACAGAAAAGAAAAAGTATTTGAAATCGTAAACGAAACCGCCGCCGATGAGATTGAAATAGATATTGACGAAGAAGAGGTCTCTTTAGACTTTCTTCTAAAATGTATCCAAAACCTACCCGACAGATATCGACTTGTTTTCAACCTATATGTTCTTGATGGGTACTCGCATAAAGAGATTGCCGAAATGCTAAGCATTAACATAGGCACTTCAAAATCTAATTTAGCACGAGCAAGACAACAGTTAAAGGATACTATAGAAAACCATAAAACCTCCAATAGTTTACAGTCCTTATAGATGAGTGATAAAAAAAACATAGATCGATTATTTCAAGAGCGTTTCAAAAATTTTGATGTTACGCCCGATGATGCCGTTTGGAATAGCATATCGGCCAAGTTAAATGAGAAAAAGAAGAACCGAAAGATAGTTCCAATATGGTGGCGGTACGCTGGCGCAGCTGCATTCTTTCTCCTTTTTTTAACCGTGGGCATCAAATACTTTAACCATAGCCCTAATATCATACGTCCTAATCCAATTATAGGAAATGAAAACACCACAAGAAGCAGTGGCCCTGAAACACAGCTGCTAGAAAACGAAGCCACCCAACAACTAGCACGAGATCAGGAGGCCGTTTTAAAATCTAATTCTAAAAAAACTATTTCAGAAGGCACGATAACCTCAGTGGCAGCAGAAACTTCGTATAAAAAAGTAAAATCAGGAAACGCTACTAATTCATCCTTAAAAAACACGTCAAATACCATTTTAGATGGTGATAAAACCAATGAAATTGCGAAAAATTCCGAAGAAAAAAACGAGAATACTATCCCGAACAAAGTGCTTAAAAAGGAGACGAAAGCTGACACTTTTTCTATTGCAGAAACCACTAGTAAAGAAAACGCTACAGTCCATCAAGAAACATCTTCTTTTAAAAATGCTACAACAGACATCATTGTTGATAATAACATTATCGCCGATAGCGACACAAGTACCGCCATCGTTAAAAATGAAGATAAAAACACAACGCGCACTATAGAAGAGGCATTAGAAACCAACCCAGACCTCATAGAAAAAGAAAAGCCATTTAACCGATGGAGCCTTACCCCAAATGTGGCACCTGTATATTTCAATACCCTATCGGAAGGATCTTCAATAAGCAATGAATTTAATCAGAATTCAAAAACATCTGAAGCCAACATGAGCTATGGCATTTCCGCAAGTTATGCAGTAAACCACAAACTGAGCATCCGTTCAGGAGTGAACAAAGTAAATTTAGGCTATAACACCAATGATGTACTTGTTTTTGAAACTTTGGCAAAAAGCTCTACTTCAAGTATTCTTAGCGGCAACGTAAGTAGCCAGAAAAAAACGCCTTCTAATATCAATACCTCTGAGAACGTTGGTTTTTTAAGCGCCACAAGTTTTGAATCGGGCCGAACTCCTGAAACATTCACCCCAACATCTGTTAATCAATCCATTTCGTATATAGAAGTACCTGTAGAAATTCAATACACCGTTTTGGACAGAAGACTAGGGCTTAATCTTATTGGCGGTTTTAGTTCTTTCTTTTTAAGCGGAAACGAACTATCTACAGGCGATCAAAGCACACTTCCCTACATGGAAGCTAATAACATCAATGATGTAAGTTATAGTGCTAATTTAGGCTTAGGCTTTCAATATAAATTTTCGGAAAAATTAAATTTGAATTTAGAACCTATGTTCAAATATCAAATAAACACCTTTAACAATACGTCTGGCAATTTCACACCTTATTTTATAGGAGTATATACCGGCATCGGATTTAAATTTTAGGTTTTTGGTTAAATCTGGATATTGGTTTTCCCTTTTTTATTGAAAAGCAATATCGCAAAGCACTGCTCCTCCCCAAGGGTAGTGCTTTATATTTGAAAGCGTTGCAATTGATTTAATATAATAGTTCTTGCCTGGTGGTTTAATGGTTTAGTGTCTTTAACCCCCAGTCCTTTGGTTTCTATAAACGGGTGCATTTTTACACGCATTTTACCAGGACTTCCACTAAAAAAATTATAGGACAAACGTTTTTTATTATCGGCAAATGTTAGCGGCACAATAGGTATCTGATGGTTTATAGCTAACCTAAACGCACCATCTTTAAATGCATCCAAAACAATATTGCCTTCAGGCACACCTCCCTCAGGAAATATACAAATACTCAAACCCGATTTTAAGCGTCTTTGTGCACTTAAAAAAACGGCTTGTCTGCTTTTTGCCGAACTTCTATCAACCAAAATACAGGTGCGTTTATAAAAAAAGCCAAATAATGGTATTTTAGCCAATTCTTTTTTACCAACAAAAACAAACGGATTTTTAACGCAGACCAGCATCAGCATAATGTCGGTCATGGAGGTATGGTTGGCAATAAACATATAGCTTTTTTCCTTTTTTGGAACCTGCATACGCTCAATCTTATAATTAAAGCCCATACCTACTAAAATAAATTTAGACCATAAGCGTGCTAATTTAAAAAAAAACGGATACCAAGACTCCTTTAGTATAGATACCAAAAGAACAGGAAGCATTACAAGAATAGGCAATGCAATAAGGATATAAAACCAAATACGGTAAAATAGCCAAAAAATGTACTTGAATAACTTCATGGGCTCCAAAACTACTTAAATTAATGATACAATTCTATTAAAAAATCTACCTTTGCACCCAGAATTAAATTTGAGTTAATACTATGGCACGAATACTTACAGGCATACAGAGCACAGGAACACCGCATTTAGGAAATATTTTAGGAGCCGTTATTCCAGCAATTAATATGGCTAACAACCCTAAAAACGAATCGTTTTTATTTATTGCAAATATGCACACCTTAACCCTAATTAAGGATGCAGAAACTTTAAAACAAAACACTTACGCTGTTGCGGCTACATGGTTGGCCTTTGGTTTAGATATTGAAAAGACCGTGTTTTACAGACAAAGCGATGTACCACAAACAACGGAATTGGCTTGGTATTTAAATTGTTTTTTTCCATATCAACGCCTCACACTCGCCCATAGTTTTAAAGATAAAGCCGATAGACTGGAAGACGTTAATGCTGGGTTATTCTCTTATCCTATGCTTATGGCAGCAGATATTTTACTATATGATGCAGAAATTATTCCTGTTGGTAAAGACCAGCTACAGCACATTGAAATGACCCGTGATGTTGCCTCGCGTTTCCATGCTAAAATGGGTGACGTTTTTGTATTGCCTGAAGGAAAAATTCAAGAAAACACTATGCTTATTCCGGGAATTGACGGTGAAAAAATGAGCAAAAGCCGAAACAACACCATTAATATTTTCGTAAACGACAAAACATTACGCAAACAAATTATGGCCATTCAAACAGATAGCACGCCGCTTGAAGACCCAAAAGATTGGAGCACCTGTAATTGTTTTGCTATTTATAGCTTATTAGCCAACGATGCGCAATTAGCAACAATGAAAGCGCATTACGAAAACGGCAATTATGGTTATGGCCATGCTAAACAAGCGTTATATGATTTGGTTGTAGATAAGTTTGCTGTAGAACGCGAACGTTACAACTATTATATGGCGAACCTAGGCGAAATTGATAAGGCCTTAGCTATTGGTGCCGAAAAAGCGAAACGAGTTGCTAATGACGTTTTAAAACGGGTTCGCGACAAAGTGGGGTTTTAACAGGTTTTCGGTATTTGAACAAGCTTTAAATCAATTCGAACAATTTTCCGGGCAAGGGCCTAACAACCCCTTTTAATTCCATATTAAGCAATACGCTAGCCACTTTAAAAATGGGCAAATTACACGCAATAGCAATTATATCCAATTGCTGCTTATCTTGTTCTTTTAAGAAATTAAAAATTACTTTTTCGGTATCATCCAGCTCAACAAACAGCTGCTTTTGAATGGCAGGCTTTTTTGTTGGTCCTAGATCCCAATTCAAAATATAAGGCACATCTAGTGGATTTGAAAGCATGTGCGCCTTTTGATGTTTTATTAAGTTATTGCAGCCTACACTTTGGTTATCTGTAATTCTACCAGGAACTGCAAAAACGTCACGATTATAAGAGTTGGCAATATCGGCCGTTACCAAACTCCCGCCTTTTTCTGCAGATTCAATAACAATGGTCGCTTCACTTACCCCCGCAATAACCCTATTTCGCTTTAAGAAATTCTGTTTATCAAAATTGTCAAAACTTGTAAATTCCGTAAAAAAACCACCTTGCTTTTCTACCTCTAACATATACTTTTTGTGAACTTTAGGATAAATTTGATTAAACCCGTGCGCTAAACAAGCTACCGTTTGCAAATTATTTTTCAAAGCGGCCTTGTGCGCTGTAATATCTGCTCCATAAGCAAAGCCAGAAACTATTACAGGATTATAAGGCACGAGTGTTTCAATTAACTGTTCGCAAAACGCCATACCATAGGTGGTTATTTTTCTAGCCCCAACAATACTGATAATACGTTGGTTTTTAAGATGGATATTACCCGTTTGGAACAAGAGAAGAGGACCGTCTATACAGTGTTTTAGCTTTTCGGGATATGCATCGTCCTGAAAAAACATGTAACGAATATCATTATCCTTTATAAACTGGATTTCTTTTTCGGCAACAGCCAAGTATTTGGTTTGCTTTAAATCGTTTAAAAGTGTCGTTCCAATACCATCAATTTTAAGAAGGTTCTGTTTTTTTTCTTTTAAAACCGCTTCAGCAGTTCCACAATGGGATATGAGTTTTTTAGCGGTTATGTCGCCTATCTGCTGAACCTGTTGCAGCGCTAGTGTATAAAGTAAATCATTTTCGGTCATCCTATAAATTTGATATTGAGCATGTCATATGAATTTCCTACAATGTTAATAAATAGTTAGCTGTTAATTATATCTACACATATAATTTTTTAACTTTGTTCTATGCAATTAGAAACTTACATCAGCGATTTATTATACCGGTATGACTGTGTTACAGTTCCAGACTTCGGTGCTTTTTTAGCACAACGTGCTCCGGCAACTATTCATGAAAGCACCAATACGTTTCATCCGCCAAAAAAACAAGTAGCGTTTAATGAGCAGATTCAAAAAAATGATGGCTTATTAGCACATTACATTGCAGATGTTGAGAAAATCCCTTTTGAAGTCGCTTTGGAAAAAATCCAAAAACGCGTTCAAATTATCAAGGGCTTTTTAGCACAAGGTGAAACTATTACGTTCACTAATATTGGTGATTTGGTACTTAACACTGAAGGAAAAGTTGTATTTGATCCGTCTTATAATCTTAATTACTTGACCGATGCCTTTGGTTTATCACAATTTACATCTCCAAAAGTAACACGCGAGGTTTATAAAGACACTGTTGAAAAGATTGAGAAAACAATTCCTATAAACGTAACTCGAGAAAAGCACAACTCTAGAGCGTATTTAAAATATGCTGCCGTTGGGCTTATCGCTTTAACCTTAGGAGGTTTTACGGCCTCTAATTATTATGTTAATCAAATTGAAGCGCATAATCAATTAGCACAAGAAGAGGCCTCTTTACAACTAGAAAACAGAATACAACAAGCCACTTTTGTTATAGACAACCCTTTACCTGCTATCACTTTAAATGTTACCAAACAAACAGGAGATTATCATATCATTGCGGGCGCTTTTAGAATGGAGGAAAACTGCGACACCAAAATCGAACAACTTAAATTACAAGGTTTTAAAGCCAGAAAAATTGGCGTTAACAAGTATGGGTTACATGAGGTGGTTTATGCCAGTTATGAAAATCGTTTAGAGGCCTTAAAAGCCTTACGCGAGATTAAGCACAAACACAATAAAGATGCTTGGTTATTAGTGAAAACATTAGATTAATATTTTATAGATATTAATTTAAAAAGCAGTACTAGAAATTAAAATTTTTAGTACTGCTTTTTAAATTTAGAGCCTTTTTATACAGCACTTCAACCTTATTTCCTACTAAAAATATGATGCTGTGTCGCCGTGAAGTAATCTCTAAATATTTGGTTCAGTTTTTGGCTTTCACTACAGGCTCGGATGCCCAATAAAGGGAATATATTAATAATGGTTTCTGAAAATGTTTTTACCGAATCGGAAGCTTCTTGATGTATTTCCTTTATCCAAATTTCAGGTAAATCATGCCCTAATCGGATCTCGTTTTCAATTTTTAAAGCATATTCTTTTACTTTTATATTGGCCTTTTCTATAAGTATGCCAAAATAATCTAATCGGCTTTTATCCATAAGCACCTGTTTCGCTTCTTCTAGAAAATGGGTTGCCATACCAATATAATTTACCCATAATGTTAAATCTGCAAATACAGCAAAATGAATTTTAAAGATAGGATGCTCATGGTATCGTTCTTGATAAATAAAGCTATAAGAGGCATCTACCCACTTATTGTTCACCTTAAAAGAATGCGTCGCTGTAGCTTTTAAGCCCATGGTATTCCAGTCTGGAATAATCTCTACAGCGTCTTTATCAATTACAAACGAACGCACCACAGGAGCACCGTCTTTATCCACTAAAGGCACTCCATTATCAATAATCTTAGCACTTAGCGTGAAATGCGTTAAATAAGGGGCTCCAGTAGCATATTTCCAAACTCCGGAGAGCACATAGCCACCATCTTTTTTTTCAGCAGTACCAAACACACCGCCACTACCTCCAAAACAAACAGGCGTTTTAGGGTTTAAAAAAACAGCATCGACCGTTTCTTTTTTCAAATTTCCGAAGAAAAAATTAGCCCCACTACAAAGCGTTACCGTCCATCCTAAACTTCCATCGTACTGCGCTAAACACTTAAGTTTTTCTAATCCTTTCGACAAGCTCATCTCCAAACCGCCGTGCGATTGTGGGACCCATAAGTTCCAAAGATTTTCTTGAGAAATCCAATTTAAAACGTTTTCATTAAACACCTCTTGATTCAAATCTGAAGTATTAAGCTTGTGCATGCGCTCTTGTAGTATCATTATTAAGTATTTTTTTCCATTCTATATAAGCCGAGACTGCCACAATAAATAAAAAAACCGTTAAGCCCGCATATATATATAGACCTTTATAAATTAACAAGGGTATTGCAATAAAATTGCTAATATTTAAATAGACCCAGTTTTCTATTTTTCGTTTCGCCATTAACCACATGCCCGCCCATGCAAATGCACAAATTATAGCATCCCAAATAGGCACATCCGAATTGGTGTGCTGGCTAAGCCAATACGCCATAAGTAAAAAACAGCCAAGCACTATACCTATAGCAATACCTTGTTCCTTTTTATTGGAACGAGAAATAGGAGCCTCCTTATTTTGTTTCCCCATTTTCCAATAAAACCAGCCATAAATACTCATAACCAGATAATAAAGACTTAAAAGAATATCAGCATATAAACGTGTTTTGTAATGCACCCAAATACTGATCAATATTGAAATAATACCGAACAGATAATTATTAACATTGTTCTTTCTGGCCAATAGCACTTGGGCGACCCCAAAGAAAGTCCCAAGCCATTGCAATACAGTAAGGTGTGTAAGTAATTCCGTTATCATCTTGTATCTATTAGACTAAAAAAAAGATGATACAAGACGAAAATACAATTGTGCATTTTAATCAAAATCCCTACGTTGGCATTATCCAAATCAGGTATGGAGCAGCGCTCCTGGGTATCATCTCAGCCCTATACATAGAGCACCCCTTTAGCGCTGTAAAGATACGCAAACCAATGGGGATGTATCCTTAATATCAAAACAAAAATTAGATAGTTATTGGATTCCCATTTTCTAAATACTAAAATCGTGTATCTTTACATTTTCATAAAAAAAACAGATCATGCAAGCTAAATCACCCAGAGAATCTCTTACCATTTCAACCGATATGGTTTTACCAGGAGAAACGAACCCGTTAAACAACTTATTTGGTGGCGAACTGTTAGCTAGAATGGATCGTGCTGCTAGTATTTCAGCAAGAAGGCACTGTAATCAGATTGTAGTAACCGCCTCTGTAAACCATGTAGCGTTTACTAAAGCCGTTCCTTTAGGTAGCGTGATAACCGTGGAGGCCAAGGTATCTAGAGCTTTTAAAACATCTATGGAAGTGTTTATTGATGTTTGGGTGGAAGACACGGCTTCTGGCGAAAAAATGAAGGCTAACGAAGGAATTTATACATTTGTTGCGGTAGATGCGACAGGCAAACCCACCGTCGTTCCTAAGATTTATCCTGAAACTGTTAGTGAGAAAGAGCGATTTGCTGCTGCCTTGCGACGAAAACAATTGAGTTTATTATTAGCTGGTAAAATAAAGCCTCATGACGCTAGTGAATTAAAAGCTTTATTCGATTAATATTTATAGCGTTACACTCGCGATAGCTATCGGGAGTGTCGGGCTTTCACTACTCGCTTCCTCCTGCGTCGGCGAGCTCAAACATGCCGTTCTATCCCTAACGCGACTACCCGCATTGTTCCATATTACAGTTTATGTTTTAGGGTAATCTGAAGTATCCGCATCTCAAGTCATTCTCCACAATCGGATTAAAACCTTACAGGTTAAGATTGTGGGCAGCATTTACATTTTATAAATCCAAGATGCTGGATTTTGAGTCTCAATTTCTTTATAAACACTAAAATACAGAAGCGTTTCGCCGTTATTCGGACTCGTAAATACTTCACCTATCTCCTGTTTGGTGCCTACCTTATCACCTTCTTTAACACTAACAGATTTTAAATTTTTATATGCCGTGATATAGTTACCATGACGAATCATCACAATGGCATTGGCATTCTTTATGACCACTACTCGCGTGACTTCTCCATTAAAAACCGCTCTTACTTTAGCGCCCTTCTCTGTAGCTATACGCACCCCATTACTTTTTATGGTTAAGGACTTGTTTACAGGATGTGGTTGTGTGCCATACTTAACAGTAACATAGCCTTTTTCTACAGGCCAAGGTAGTTTGCCTTTATTGGCGGTAAAATTCGATGCCAATACTTTTTCTTCTGCTGTTAATGAAAACGTCGAGGAGCTTGAGCTTGACGCTACAGTTCCTGTCTTTTTTCTAGATTTAGCCATTTCAGCCCTAATAATAGCATCAATCTCTTTATCAATTTTATCTGCTTCTTGCTGTTTCGTTTTAATTTGAGACGCATAAATATTCAGATTTTTATTTATAAAAGCAACCATTTCCTGATGCTTTTTACGCTCTGCTTCTAGCGTATTCTGTGTTTCCCTATTTTCAGCAATTAATTTCTTCTTGGTATCTTGTTGTTTTAATAAATCTTGATTTATTTTTTGCAATTCTAAGGTTTTCAGCTTAATTTCTTCCCCTTGTTGCTTCTGATGGTCTGAGTATTGTTTGATGTACTGCATGCGTTTATAAGCCTGCTTAAAATCTTCGGAAGACAACAAAAACATAATCCTACTTTGCTCGTTCTTACTTTTGTAGGACTTCACAATCATGGCCGCATAATTTTTCTTAAGCCGTTTTAATTCTTCTCTAAGATCGGTTATTTTCTTTTGATTATTATTAATTTCCCTAGTTAGTAAATTGGCTTGCTGATTAGTTACTTTAATCAAGTTCGTTAATACACTAATCTTATAATTAAAGCTTTCAATTAAAGATAGTTGCGATTTTTGTTTGGATTTATTTTCAGTCTGTAACTGGTTTATTTTCCTAATTTCTTGTCGTAGTTCTTGACGTCGTTCTTCGAGCTGCTGTTGTTTGTCACTCTGCGACAAAACAGTCGTTCCGCTCAATAAAAAGACTGCTAAAAAAAGGAATTTATATATCGTTTTTATACGTATCATTTAAGCTCAATAAGGTTATAGCCAGAAGGAATGCTAAAAGGAAATCTTAAATCCTCGTTCAAAGATATACTTTTAAATTCTAGCTTAATAATCATTTCTTTTTCACCTTCTACAGCCATTACTTTTATTTTCTCAGGAAACACCTGCTTCTCAACCTCTTGATGGGATAAATAATCAATTTGCAAATGCCTGAACGTCTTTAATTGTGTAATTTGCTGAGATTTCAACTTAAATATTGAAGGGTCCATTATTAAAAACAATTCAAATAATTCTAACTGTTTTTTAGGTTCCAGAACATAGGTTTCCTCCAGAACAGATGCTTTATAATTACGGTCGCTTACATCATATAACGCTTCACCTATCAATAAATTTTGAATCTTTTGAAAATCAAGTTCGGTACCTAATAAATCACTTAAATATTTAAAATCCCCTTCAAAATAGGTGTTATCTAATTTATTATAAAAACTAAGCTTTTCAGGGGTAATGAGTGCTTTTACGATTGAAATTGGTGTAGACATCAATAAAATCTGCTTATCCTTTTCCACGCGAACATTAACCGTGTAGCCACTGCTTTTTTCACCATCAGCAATATCAATTCTAACACGAGAAGCCAGTGTTTTAAACTCTGGTGTTTGTTTTAAATGTTCTTTAACGACTTGTTTTGTGGATAGATTTAGATTTTTCTCACCAGGTGCAATGGTTCTTGTAGATTTACAGCCAAAAACTAAAAAGCCTGCTAAAAAGATATATATAAGATGTTTATTACTGAACATAATAGTGCTAGAAATTAATTAGAGCCCATTACTTTACGGGCTTTATCTGTAAACGATTTCGCTTTAATAGTATTGTTCAATTGGGTGTAAGCGGCACTCAATTGATTGTAAAAATCGACTTCCATTTTTGGGTCATCAATAATATAATCCAAACCGGCCTCAAGGATATCCACCGCTTTTTGTTCTTGGTGCAATTGGTTTAATGCTACGCCATTTATAAGATAAAAAATAGGTTGCGAAGGAAATCTTTGCAAGGCTTTATCACTTTGTTCTAAGGCAGCATCATAGTGTTGCAAATCGATATGCAATAACATCACATTGCGCAAGGCAGCAAAATTATCGGGCTGCACCCTTAAGGCCGCCTCGAAATAACTTAATGCTTTGGCTTTATTCTCTATTTTTAAATAATACTGCCCTAATTCTAATAGGGTTTTCTCGCTATTGGTTGCTTCAACCAAAGTGGTTGCCTCTACCAGGTCCGGTTCATATTTAGGATGTGCTTTTACAAAATCTATAAAGTCTAATAACACTTTTTGTTTCGCATCTGGCTTTATTTGCGGACTTTTAATCACAATTTTCATGGATTCAATAGCTTTTTCGGTCTCCTTGTCATCCAAATAAAATTTATATAGTGCTAGATGCACCATTTGCGAGTTCGGATTTGTCTTTAGTAACTCCTTTGCTGTTTGAAAAGCTTTTTTAGTTTCATTATTTTCACTGTAACGGAAAATAAGCGCTAAATAGTTGGACTCCTTATCTGGGTTGTTCTCAATACGCCCTTCTAAATTTTCAATCTGTTCTTTTTTACGACCAGTAACCTCATAAATCTGGTTTCGCATCAAATCCCTAGACACCGAGATTCCAAACTCGGCATCCATACCATCTAAAATCTCTAAAGCATTACTGTATTTTTTTTCTTTAAAATAAAGTGATGCTAGGTCTTCTCTATAATCTGGGTGATATGCCACCAGTTGTTTCACAATTTTAATGGACTTTTTCGTATCCTGCTGAGAAACGTAAAGCGCATACAGTTCGTCTAAAAACCATTCGTTATCTGACGCTTTACTCACTGCTTTTTTTAAAGCACGCTCGGCATCACCAAAGTTCTTGAGTTTTACGTAGATTTTACCAAGTTCGAAATATAAAACAGGCACCGCATTATCAATGTCGATACACTTTAAAAGCGCTTTGGCCGCTCTGTCATAATTCTCTATGCTTTTTTGCTTTAAAGCCTCAAAAAAGTGTTCTTGAAAAGCATCTTCATAATTACCTAAATCGTCTTCTGGTTTTTTATTTAAATCTACTTGAGCATAGTTTAGCTGCGGAAAAAAAACTATTCCGAAGATAAGAAAGAGTATGTAGATGCTGTGTTTCATTTACTTTTTATTCTGCTGGCCTAAAATTCTCTGAAATGTTTAAAGTCGCATATAGTTTTGAAAATTTAAAATAAGGCGCTTCGCTTTACTCTGGCATGGCAAACTGTTATCTTCTTGATAACAAACTACCTGGCTCTAAATATTAAATAACGTCATTTGTATATATTGAAATGCTTCAACTTTATTATGATTGAAAAGCTTAGACATACAAAACACTTTTATTCTAAAACAGAATAGTCCCCAATACTTACAGCTTTAAAATGGCCATCGAACGTTACATGATTTCCAATCATCGCCTGGTCTAGGTCTGCATTTTTAATAGTGGTATGGCTTTGTATCAAACTATTTTTAAGCGTTGAGTTTTCAATAATACTATCATTTCCAATAGAAACAAAAGGCCCAACTGTTGTGTTTTTCAACACGACATGTTCACCAATAAAACAAGGCTCTATAATTTTTGAATTTTCCAATGTTACTGAAGCGGCTATCAATGCTTCATCGCCATCTGCCTTTAAAAACCCTAGCATTCTCTCATTCGTTTCAATGGTTATCGCTTTGTTTCCGCAGTCCATCCATTCTTCTACCGTACCTGTTTTAAATATTTTACCATCTGCCATCATGCGCTTAATACCATCATTAATTTGGTATTCGCCTCCATTCTTAATGTTTTCATCTAAGATTTCTTGTAATTTCTCTTTTAAAACGGCAACATCTTTAAAATAGTAAATTCCTATTACAGCCTGATCGCTAACAAATGTTTCTGGTTTTTCTACAAGCTCTACAATCTCTTCATTAACATTTAGTTTTACAACACCGTAAGCCTCAGGATTATCCACTTGTTTGGTCCAAATAACACTATCTGCCTCAGGATCCAAATCAAACTCTGCCCGAATTAAGGTATCGGCATAAGCAATTACAGCTGGGCCAGAAAGAGATGGTTTAGCACACATGATAGCGTGCCCCGTACCTAAAGGTTGATCTTGTCTATAAATAGATGCTTTAGCACCTAAGCTTTCTGCTAAAGCTTCTAGGCTTTTTACTACATCGTCTCCAAACCAAGCAGGGTCTCCTAACACAAAAGCGATTTCCTCAATAGGTTGTTTTAAAACTTTAGCAATGTCTTTAACAAGTCGGTGGACAATAGGTTGCCCAGCTACAGGTATTAATGGTTTTGGCACTGTTAAACTGTGTGGGCGTAAACGCGAACCGCGTCCTGCCATGGGAACTATTATTTTCATACAAGTTTACGCTTAGAGCGTGTATATTTTTAATTAAACTTTTTTCTTAATTCGGGTGATACGCTTATTTCATTATAAAGTAAAAACGGCGTTCATCAATTATGTTCTTCCTGTACTGCCAAAGCCTCCTTCGCCTCTCGAGGTTTCAGAAAGTGTTTCAACCTCTGTCCATTCCGCACGTTCATGCTTTGAAATGATTAATTGTGCTATCCGTTCGCCGTTCTCTATTTTAAAATCTTCATTGGAAAGGTTTACAAGAATCACACCAATTTCTCCACGATAATCGGCATCTATGGTTCCGGGAGCATTTAAAACCGTTACGCCATGCTTGGCAGCCAAACCACTTCTTGGTCTAACTTGAGCCTCTACCCCAATTGGTAGTTCGATAAATAAGCCGGTTTTTACAATAGCTCGTTCTAAAGGCTTTAGCGTTATAGCGTCTTTTATATGCGCACGTAAATCCATTCCTGCAGACGCTACGGTTTCATATTTCGGCAAAGGATGACTGGATGTATTTATTATTTTTATTTCCATAATTCGATATAAAAACGTCACTTACCCATATTAAGTATATGGTTCGCTTCGCAGTACATAATCTAATTTTTATTCAACATTTTCTTTATTTCGTTTATTTCTAAAACATAAACAACGCCCAAAAATACAATTAACATCGATATTCCAATAACATAATTACCTCTAAATTGGTAAAATGATAATAGCGATAAGCCAATAGACCCTACTAAATACAAGCCTATTTTTTTTAGGTTATAGGGTATGGGATAATATTTTCTTCCATAATAATAAGAAAGTAGTACCATAGACGCATATGCAGATAACGTAGCAATAGCTGATGCTTTATAACTAAACTCCTTTATAAATAAAATATTGATAACCAAGGTGATTACAGCACCTATTATGGAAATATAAGCTCCGAATTTAGTTTTATCTGTAATTTTATACCAAACCGATAGATTATGATAAATGCCTAAGAAAAAATTGGCCATTAAAATAATGGGGACTACCCACATGGCTTCCCAATAAGCTTCACCCCTAACGATTATTGGTTTTAATATATCGGCAAAAACCACTACCCCAAGTAAAATAATAGCCCCAAAAGCCACAAAATACTCTAAGATTTTTGCATAATTTTTCTGTGGGTTCTCTGATTTGGAATGGCTAAAAAAATAAGGTTCGATCCCCAATCTATATGCCGTTGCAAACAAAGTCATGAATAACGCCAACTTATAACACGCTGAATACATACCAATATGGGTGTCTGCAATGTTTTCTGGCAGCAACTCCTTTAAAAGGATCCTATCGAAAGTTTCATTTACCGAAAAAGCAACACCTGCAATTAATATAGGCAATGCATAACGCATCATACGTTTCCATAATGCGGCATTAAACACATATTTAATTTTAGTATAAAACGGCATCATGAACAGAAGCGTTACACCGCTGGCAATTACATTAGCTATAAAAATATAGCTGATTTCAAAATTTGGTCTGTAGATGCTTTCAAAAACCGCATAATTCGCTGCTAAATCTTTTAAAGCTAATAAGAAAAAAAGATTTAAACTTAAATTGATTGCAACGTTCGAAATTTTAACGATAGCATAGCGCATAGGTTGCTGTTTGGCCCTTAACCAAGCAAAAGGAATAATAACCAAAGCGTCAAAAAGTAAAATCCAAATAACCAGATTAACGTACTTTACATCGATATTTATTAGTGATGCAATGTACTGTTGGCACCATAAGGCTATTACAAAAAAACCAAAGGAGGATAAAAGAAGAGATATAGTAGCAGTTCCTGTAACGCTTTTTTCATCATCTTCTTTATTGAAGAATCTAAAAAAAGCAGTTTCCATACCGTAAGCTAAAACAACATTAAACAACACGAAATATGAAAAAATAACAGAAATTTCACCATACTCGTCCACCGAAGACAGTACGCCATCTGTAGTATAAAGCGGCACTAATATAAAACTCAACATTCTAGGAAGCACTGTGGCCATTCCATAGATAAATGTTTGCTTAAAAAGAGATTTTATTCCACTCAAAGATTGGGTATTTAAAGTGTTAAAAGTACGGTTTTAGAAAGCACAAAACAAAGATAAGTTATTGTGTTCGAAAGCCTGTTTTGGTTTTAAATTTTACAGAAATAATATATTAAAAACTAATGTATAAAAAAACCTAACTCGTAAAGTTAGGTTTGGTTATTTCTACTATAAGACCCTTGAGTTTTGTTCAGGGCGCTAATTCGTTTTTATTTAAAATCTCGCTACGCCTAATTGTTTAATGCTTCCGCCTTTTTGAAACATTTGGCTTCGCTCTCGCTACGCCTAATTGTTTAAAGCTTCCGCCTTTTTGAAACATTTGGCTTTGCTATCGCTACGCCTAATTGTTTAATGCTTCCGCCATTTTGAAACATTTGGCTTCGCTCTCGCTACGCCTAATTGTTTAAAGCTTCCGCCTTTTTGAAACATTTGGCTTCGCTCTCGCTACGCCTAATTGTTTAAAGCTTCCGCTCCACCAACAATTTCTAAAATTTCATTGGTAATAGAGGCTTGACGCGCTTTATTATATGTTAATTTAAGTTGATCTCTTAATTCGGTAGCATTATCTGTAGCTTTATGCATAGCCGTCATACGTGCGCCGTGTTCACTTGCAAAAGAATCCCTAACACCTTTATATAATTGATTTTTTAAAGATTTAGGAATCAATTGTTCTACTATTTCTAATTTTGAAGGTTCAAAAATATAATCGGTTGTACTTGTGTCATCAGCTTTAACAGGGACTATTGGTAAAAACTGTTCTGTTATTACAAATTGTGTGGCGGCATTTTTAAATTGGTTATAAACAATTTCGATTTTATCAAACTCACCAGAAACAAACTTCTCCATCAACAATTCAGCAATTTCAGCAACATTGCTAAACGTTAAGTCATCATAAAGATCACTTTCATTAGCTATAACCCTATTTGTTTTTTTAAAAATATCATAGGCTTTTTTTCCAATAGTTAGATAAGAAACCTGTTGGTTTGCGTATGTTTTAGTAGTAAGCCTATTAACTTCTTTAATAATATTGGAGTTAAAGGCACCTGCCAAACCTCTATTGGATGTTATTGGCACTAAAAGCACATTCTTTAAGTCACGTTGATTAGAATATTTACTTACAGAGTCGGAATCCATAGCCCCACTTAAACTCTGTAAAAGCTCTGTTAGTTTTTCTGAATAAGGACGCATTGCCGTAACTGCATCTTGAGCTTTCTTTAATTTTGCAGCCGATACCATTTTCATGGCACTGGTTATCTGCATGGTTGAAGATACCGATGCTATTCTGTTACGTATTTCTTTTAAATTTGCCATAAAAACGAGTTATGAGTTATGAGTGTCAAGTTTCGAATATTTGATAATGCCTTTCGGTCGTCTTATTAAATCCTCACACTTATTCTTCATTGCTTTAGGTATTTATTATCCAGTAATATTAAACACTTCCATCCGAAAAATGCTTTAATTACCTTTTTTAATACAACACCAAATTATTTTTTCTTTTAGTTTGCCGGTAAAAAAACAGTCCTGTTTTTTAAGCTTATTAAAAGCCTTTGATTTCAATAGAACGGTTATTTAAAGACTTTACTTATATTTTATAATAAAAGCTTTAGAGTTGTGAGCAAAACAGACCCACAACTCTAAGTCTTGAACGTTTTAAGCTTTATATTTACTTGATAATTCTTTAGCTACTGCTGTTAAGGTATCGGTAATCTCGTCAGTTAATTTACCTGCTTTTAATGCACTCAATACATCCGCATGTTTCACTTTTAAAAATCCGATATAGTCTTTTTCAAACTCTTTCACTTTTTGAACAGGAACTTCTCTTAACAAGTTTTTTGTTCCTGCATAAATGATTGCGATTTGATCTTCAACTGTAAAAGGATCATTTTGAGCTTGCTTTAAGATTTCTACGTTACGTCTTCCTTTTTCAATAACGTTTAATGTAACGGCATCAAGATCAGAACCAAACTTAGCAAAAGCCTCTAATTCTCGGTATTGTGCTTGATCTAATTTTAATGTACCTGCTACTTTTTTCATAGATTTAATCTGGGCATTACCACCAACACGAGATACAGAAATACCTACGTTAATAGCAGGTCGTACACCTGAGTTAAATAAATCTCCATCTAAGAAAATCTGGCCATCTGTAATAGAAATTACGTTGGTTGGAATATATGCCGACACATCTCCCGCCTGAGTTTCAATAATCGGTAAGGCTGTTAAAGAGCCCCCACCTTTTACTAGAGGTCTTAGTGATTCTGGCAAATCGTTCATGTCTTTAGCAATCTCATCATTATTAATGATTTTTGCAGAACGCTCTAATAGACGAGAGTGTAAGTAAAACACGTCACCTGGATAGGCCTCACGTCCTGGTGGACGACGTAATAATAAAGAAATCTCACGGTATGCAACAGCTTGTTTTGATAAATCATCAAATACAATTAATGCTGGTCTACCAGTATCTCTAAAATATTCTCCTATAGAAGCTCCTGTAAATGGTGCATAAACTTGCATTGCCGCAGGATCAGAGGCATTAGCTGCAACAATTGTTGTATACGCTAAGGCACCTTTTTCTTCTAATGTTTTAGCAATTAAGGCTACTGTAGATGCTTTTTGTCCAACAGCAACATATATACAATATACAGGTTCTCCTGCATCGTAAAATTCTTTTTGATTTAAGATGGTATCAATACAAACAGCTGTTTTTCCAGTCTGGCGATCACCAATAACCAACTCACGTTGGCCACGGCCTACAGGAATCATGGCATCAATAGATTTAATACCCGTTTGCAATGGCTCTGTTACCGGCTCACGGAAAATAACACCAGGTGCTTTACGCTCTAAAGGCATTTGGTACGTTTCACCTGTAATTGGACCTTTTCCATCGATAGGAGTACCTAAAGTATCCACAACACGACCAACAATCCCTTCACCAACATTGATAGAAGCAATACGCTCTGTTCGTTTTACAATAGAGCCCTCTTTCACCCCTACTGATGCACCTAATAGTACAATACCAACGTTATCTTCTTCAAGATTAAGTACGATACCTTCCAAACCGCCGTCGAATTCAACTAACTCACCATATTGTGCGTTCGCTAATCCGTAAGCACGTACGATACCATCACCTACCGTTAATACAGTTCCTACTTCGTCTAATGAAGCGCTAGCCTCAAAACCTAAAAGTTGTTTTTTTAAGATTGCTGATATTTCAGCTGGTTTTACTTCTGCCATCTTTATTTAGTATTTAAATCTTGTTTTTTATTACTTCTAAATTGCTCCATTCCAGTAATTACCTGTAACATCTAATATGCCATATAGAAAACAAAAAACGTTTTTTAATTTAATGTAAATTCTTTTTTTAGTTTGTTTAATTGATTGGCAACACTTGCGTTATATTGCAAATCTCCTATTCGTAAAATAAAACCACCTAAAATGCTTTCATCTACTATATTTTTCACTTCAACATCTTTTCCTGTAAGCGCTTTAGCTTTTACTAAAACCTTTGTTTCTAACTCTGCCGTTAAAGGAACTGCTGTGGTAACCGTAGCCAATTCAACACCTTTGGATTGATCCAATAATTGGCTATAGTGTAATGCGACATCATTTAAGATTCCAATTCTTTTATTGCTAACCAAAAGATCGATTAAACCTAAAGTGGTTTTATTTGTATCCTGAAAGACTTCCAATAAAACTGATTTTTTTACCGATGAAGGTATTACAGGATTATAAAGCATGTCTCTTAAATCTTTTGTTTCTGCAATAGTACTGACAATTAATTTCATATCTGCATTAACAACATCTGCTGCTTGCTGATCTGTTGCCAAACTTAAAATTGCTTTTGCATAACGTATCGCTGCTCTTGCTCCTGACATGATTGTTTAATTTAATGATTTTTCATCCAACATGGTCTCAACCAATTCCAGTTGTCTGTCTTTGTTAGATAATTCAGTACGCACTACTTTTTCAGCAATTTCCAATGATAGCGTTGCCACATAATCTTTAAGTGCTATTACAGCAGCTTTTTTCTCACCTTCTATAGCAACTTGTGCTTGTTTTATTATCGCATGGGCTTGCTCTTGAGCTTCTCCTTTTGCATCTTCAATTGTTTTACTTCTAATATCGCGAGCTTCTTTCAACATCGCATCACGCTCTGCTCTCGCCTCTATAAGTAGCCTTTCATTGTCTGCTTGAAGATTTTGCATTTCCAATTTTGCTTTTTTAGCAGAATCTAACGCATTATGAATGCCATCTTCTCTGTCTTGTAAAGCATCTAAAATAGGCTTCCAAGCAAATTTTTTCATTAATAAGATTATTATTAACAAGATAATCGCTTGCATAAAAAATAATCCTGGTGAAAAATCGTTTAATAACTGATCCATGAGTAACTATAAATTAGTTTTGTTTTTGTTTAATTTTAAAACAGCTTCTGCAACCAACCGTTACAGAAGTCTGTTTGTTTTTGTTAGGAAATTTTTATTTCCCTAGGATTAATGCACCAAAAGCTAAACCTTCTAATAAGGCACCAATGATGATCATTGCCGTTTGGATCTTTCCAGCAGCTTCAGGTTGGCGTGCAATACTTTCCATTGCTTTTCCACCAATTTGACCTAAACCGATACCTCCACCGATTACGATTATTCCTGCTCCAATTAAATTGTACATAGTGATTTGATTTTTATAAATAATTAATTAAACAAATTCTTTTTAATGTGAATGGTCGTGCTCTTCAACCGCCATTCCTATAAATAATGATGATAACATGGTGAAAATAAAAGCTTGTAAAAATGCTACCAAAAGTTCTATTACAAATATAAATAACGATAAAAACAAAGACACCCCTGTAGACACCACTGGTCCAAAGGCAGCTTTTAAGGTAATCATTAACGCTATCAGACTCATAAACACAAAATGACCTGCTGTCATGTTCGCAAACAAACGCACCAATAAGGAAAAAGGCTTAATAACAAGAAAACCTACCAACTCCACAACCGCTAAAACAGGTCTTAACAAATAAGGAACTCCAGGCATCCATAAGGTGTGTGCCCAAAAATCTTTACTTCCACTAAACAAATAAATTATCATTGTAAAAACAGCCAAACAAGCCGTTACCGCTATTTGTCCGGTAACATTAAACCCTAATGGTGTTAATCCTAATATATTTAAAATCCAAATAAAGAAAAAAACCGTTAATAAGAACCCCATAAACTTACGGTACTTCTTCTCTCCTATATTCGGTCTTGCAATTTCGTCACGAACATAAATAACCAAAGGTTCCAAAGCACGGCCAAAACCTCTTGGCACAACGTTTCCTTTTTTATACCCATTGGCTAATCTACCAAATATTAAAACCATTATCAATCCGGCTAAAAGCATACCAAAAACACTTTTCGTAATAGAGAAATCTAAAACTTTAGTCGCATTAACAACGTGGTGGGTTTCATCTAAACTAACAGTTGTTGCACCTTCTTCTAGCTCGTATATTTTACTATGAAATTTAAAAAGCTTCGTGTCACCAGCATCTACAATCACCTGTCCGTTATCATCATGCTGAAAAGCAGAAGACATAAACGTTTTTAGCCCATTACTGGTCCAAACAATTACAGGAAGAGGAAATCCGTAGTGTGTATTTGTTTTATTATCAGAATAAAAATGGAAATCGTGAGAATCTTTTAAGTGATGCGCAATATATGCTCTGATTTCGGTTGGAGAATCAATCTGATTGCCTGAGTGTTGTTGATCATCGTTTGCAAATGCAGATAAGGAAAACAATGTCAAAACTAAAACTGCTATAAAATTGATAGATTTTTTTGCTACCATCATATCTTCTGTGACTAAATAAATTTATGCTTCGTAAATTTTGTGCAAATGTAAGTAATAATTTAAAAATTAAAACGGTTTTTCATTGAGATTTTTACAATAGTTATGATACTACAAGAAACCCTTTTGAATATTATTATTTACTGTTTAATAATTTTGCTATACTAATGGCTTCTGTCATTAGAAATAGAAACAATGGCACAACCAAACCTATACGTTCAGATTGCGATAAATTATCATTATAGAAAACAGAGTCCTGAAAAAACAAAACAAATGCCCCTATTTTGAAAAAAATCAAGGCTAAGTAAGTATAGCCTGCTTGACTAGGCAATTCACTTGCCATAAACTCCATTAATACGTAAACGATAACGGCAGAAATAAGATGAAAGAGGTATACATGTAGTAACGAATATGCAGGGGGATCGGTTACAAGATAGTTATGAAGGTTGAAGCTTACAAGAAAAAGTACAACCAAAATACCCACTACATACAGAATGCGCTTAATCATTATTTATTTTTTTTAGGTTTATTGTTGTTATTGGTGATGTTTGAAACTTGTTTAATTACGGCATAGATAGCAATAAAAACCGAAAGCAACGTGACTATCTTAAAGTACAGCTGGTTAGCGCTATCAAATTCAACATCTAACCAAGCCCCTAATTTACTTCCTAGATAGATTGTTGCTCCCATTTGAATGGCAATAGAAGAGAATCTAATATAAGGGTTAAACTGCTTTTTCTGCTTCTGATTTTTTGGGTTGTTGTTGCCCTCCATGGTTCATCTCTTTTGTTGCACCTTTCATTATACACGTTACATTAAATGTTGCTCCTGGCTCAACGGCCAACTTCTCCGAAACTACTTCTCCCTCAATATATGCAGTAGCTTTTAAAGTAAGGGTTCCTGAAAGCGTAAGCCTTCCAGAAAACTTTCCTTCAAAATAAGCATCGGTACCCTGTAAAGACCCGTTTATATGTCCGGTTTTACCAACCACAACTTTACCAGTGGTATTTATATTTCCTTCTATTATGCCATCTATTCTAAAATCTCCTTCACTCGTAAGGTCTCCAACAATTTTAGTGCCTTGCGCAATTATATTTTGACTTGTTTTATCGTCCATGTGTTTGCTTTTTTTTTTACTCTCAGAAAACATAATATTTCAATTTAATTATTAGTGGTACCCAAATAAGTCTCCAGGTTTTTATGAATTTGAATGGTTTGATAATTTTTTGAAGATATGGCAAAATAAGGTTTTTTTATTTTCTTCTTATCTTCTTTTATTAGTAATTGATCAAATGTTTTGGCTACAGTTTTATTTTTTAAACCATGAATAACTACAAACACAGTATCGGGATTATATACATCTATCGAGGTTTTTAAATCGTAATATTTTATATTTAACAATACTTCATTTAAAACGGTATTAAAATCCTGAATGACGCTTTGGGTAGCCTTTTCAAATTGAAATATGACTTTATAGTGTGCCTCTACAGCTTCATCTTCAACCAGCTCGGTAGACTTTATTCTTGTTAACACTTGGTTTACGATATGCTGCGCCTGCTGCCCTTCTGGCACATTGGCATAAGTAACGGCAACTTGATTAATAGCTTCACTATAAGGCTCATACCCATACAGCCTTCCTATTGCCGTTGCTTTTAAAAGTTCAAATTTTGGCACTATAGGGTCACCATCAAACACACGTATATGTGTTTCACTTTCACGTATCACTTGGGCGTATTCCTGATTTTCATACTGCGCATAAACCGTTTCATAAATACTTTCCGGACTGTTTTCGTCTTTTTCCGACACAAAGTCTGGATTGGTCAATATCGTAGCATAACGCGAATCGGGATAATTTTTTATAATGTCTTTTTTAGCAATTTCAGCTTCGCTATTCTCGCCTAATAATTCGTAAATTTTATAAAGATTATACTTCGAAGGCAATACGAGACGGTCTTCCGGATTGCTTTTTAACAACGCTTCAAATTTATTTTTTGATCGATTATATTCTTTAAATTTTTCCTTATAAATAAGCCCTAACTGATAATAGGCATAATTTCTTTCTTTAGAAATGCTGTCTATTTCTTTTTCTGTTGAAGGAATTTTAGAAATATAAAATTGTGGATCAAAATATTCATTAACGGTTTCTCGTTCAGCGACAGCTGAATTTAAGACATCAGGATTACTAAGTTCTGAAGTGTTTTTATTCGACCAGCGCCAATTATCTTCTAAGCGTCTATTTCCCCAAGTTTTTACAAACTCATTTTTGCCATACGCCACTGTAGTAGGGTTATAAAAATAAAAAAGAGCTGCTTGACTTGGCGCGCCAGGGCCCCTTGTTGCCGCTGATATTTGGGATGAATTGCCCAAGTTTACACCCCCTATTTCCAGGCCTGCATCTCGGTTTCGTTCGGCAGCCTCTTGTTTCGCTTTTTCGTCTTCAGCCTGTTTTTTAAGTATTGCAACAAAATTTTCAAAATAGGCTAGTTTATCTTCTTCTGAAAAATTCACTAATTTCAAAACACTATCATTCACTTGGGCGATTTGCTCATAATAAATAACATCTTCCAAATTATCTCGTTTGCGTTTGATGGTTCGATAAGGCTTGGAATTCAATTTCAAATTCAGCAGGGTACTATCGTAATAAGCCCCAGCTAGTTTATAAACAGAGCTATCAAAATTCATATCACCAAGAATTTGATAATTTTTAGCCTTGAGTTGCTTATCTTGTGAAGGCACTCGCAATGATTTATTATAGTACGCTATCGCTAATGAATCTGCCTCTCTTTCTAAATGAAATTGGCCTATTTGATGGTAAATCTTATCTAAAAAAGGTCTGTTTTCCCTGTCTTCTTCAAGTTCTGTTAAAAACTCCCATAAAGCAATAGTATCGCCTTTTTCGTAATCGAAATTTTTAACTTTTTCAAGGTGTGCATTTATCATGTAAATGCGCGGTGTTTTTCTATTTAATGCAATAACCCTATCAAAAGCCATATTAGCACTATCCTTATAACTCAGTTTATTATAAAGCTGCCCTTGTATAAAACGATAACGCCCACGTTCTTCGTTGTTTTTCGTAGCATACGATGCCGTTTCTAAAAGCGTAATGGCCGTATCTAAAACTTTAGTATTAATGTATGCCTGTGCCAGAATAGAGGTAGCATCTGCTAAGTCTTGACCTGTAATATCTTCTTGTTTTAAAAGACGTTTTAAATTCTCGATAGCCAACTCATCATTTTCCAAACGAATGTTGGTTTTCTCTCTCCAAATTTTGGCCTGATTTATCTTGTCACTTGCTGGATATTTATAAAGAATATAATTAAAGGCCTCTAAAGCAGGGATAAATCGTTGATCAAAATAACGCGCCTTCCCTAACAATAAGTAAGCTTCGTCCATCTGTGGGTTTTTTTCTTTCCCATCTATGTTCATGCTATGTTTCTGAATCGCTTTAACTGCTTTTTCTTCAGAACGATTAAAATCTTCATTTTTAGACTGCCCAGGGAGGATAATTTCTTCATTAATTTCCATGCGTTCTATGGGCAGAATATCCCAGTAATTATCTGAATACGCGTTATTTAGGTTTTGACGACCTTGTTCCAACGCAATATAGCCATTATAGAGAGCATTATATTCGGTTGTTAAAGCATGATAATTTCTACTTAAAAATTTATCTTTTTTTCGGGAACAACCGGTTATGATACATGCGGAAATAGCAATGGCTGATATGGCGTAATAAAATGTTTTCAATACCCTGTTTATTTGGTGCTATAAATAACTATAAACTATTACATTTAGTATGCAAGAGGGTAAAAATAAGCATCTTTTTTGATTAAGCTGTAAAATGAAACATTTTTTGGATAAACTGTGATTTTTAAAAAAAAAGACACTTGAAATAATGTATAATTATACCACAAAGACTACGGCTTAACCCCATGCGTGTGTTCAAAATAAAACTCAAGCTCCCTTAACGTGGCTGGGCTAGTAACTAAATCTTTTACAATGCATCCTTTCTCAAGCACTACAACACGTTCACACACTTCGGTAACATGAATTAGATCATGGCTGGAAATTAAAACGGTTATCCCTTGTTCTTGAGCCAGGTTTCTTATAATCTGTTTTAACTTAATCTGGGTTGTTGGATCTAAGTTAGCAAATGGCTCATCTAAAATAACCACTTCAGGCCGACCTATTAAAGCCGCTATAATGCCAACCTTTTTCTGGTTTCCCTTACTCAAATCGCGAAGGTATTTTTTCTGGCCTAAAACCTCATCATGAAAAAAATCTTTAAACTGAGTTAAAAAAGCACTTACCTCGATTTTGTTCTGATGTCGCAATTCTCCAATAAAATAGAAATACTCTTCAGCAGTTAAATAACCAATTAAAAAACTTTCATCAATAAAAGCCGATGTAAACGATTTCCAATCTTCACTCTCATGAACCAATACCGTATGGTTTTCGATATATCCAGTTGTGGGCTGAATCAAATCTAAAAGCAGACTAAAGTAGGTGGTTTTTCCAGCCCCATTATTTCCTACAAGTCCAAAACTTTGTCCCTTAGGTATCTCTAAAGACTCTATATGCAATACCGTTTTAGAATGATATGTTTTAGAAAGATTCGTTGTTTTAATCATACCCTTTAACTGTTTTAATTGGTTTGTTTATAAGCGGCAAGTGTTTTATACTTTTCCTTTTTATAGACTTTCTCTATAGCTTTAAAGACTTTGTTTTTAAACAGCAAGCCCAACACGCCTAAGAGCATCACCAAAACAAGTCCAAACGTGTCTCCTAATGTAAAATGACCGATAGCATATACCAGCATAGGCAAAAGAACTTTTGGTATGGTGAGCAATACTGTTTTTGCATTAAAAGACTTTTTATCACCAAATGCTTTCTTACCAGAGGCCAAATCTATAGGCGTTTTAACATAAGCACCGCCCCAAAGCACCATATAGCCATTAATGCCAACATTGTAAATCGCACCAGCTATAATTGCCAAATAGGCTTGCCATCCAAAATACAAATAAAACGACGCCAATAGCGTTGAAACACCGGTAGCAGCCACCATCAAATACCATTTAGAATTTAAATACGCCTTATATCGGATATTCTGACTCATCATAAGCGGGTAATAGGCACTGTCCCAACTGGGCACAAACTGTCCGAAACTAAATAAAAACCCTCCAGACACAAAAATACCAGCAAAAACCCTCCAAAAAGGACCGCTATAAGCTTCAACACCTCCCGTAAAAAACATCAAGCCATAAAAAAGAAACAAAACACTCATGAATAAAGTGGACCGAGAACGTTTATTTCTTTTAATCAGTTTTATGTCATTTTTTAAAAAAACAGACAGACTTCCAAACCTATTTAGCCAAGCTAAATCTTGAGTGTGCGCTACATCTACTTTTTTTGCCAACCCACTATCCAGGTACAAATTCCTCCTATAATAATGAAAGGCCATAACATAAAAGAAGATTAACCATAAACTTGGTACAACAGCTAGAAAAGGCCTATCATAAAAGATTTGAAACAAAGGGGCCGTAAAACTACTTATATCGAGAACATCATAATATTTTAACACCCCAAAACCTAAAAAAATCACTAATAGTATATAAAGCAACAAGTCTTTATTGCTTATAAAGACATTTATAAAATTATTACTAAACAGCATAGCAGTAAGCGCCAAATACCAACCTAAAACCTGACTAATCGGGTAGCCCTCTTTTACTAAAACAAAAGAAAAAGGAAGAAAAAAAAAGGTGTGAATCACATTATAAAATGAAGGCATGGTTTTAATTAATCCAAAACTCACAATCTTGTTTTTTTTTATGGGCAGATACAATAAAGGCTTAATATTTATGATAGGCATCTTTTGAAAAAAATAGCGAAAAACCAAATCAAAGACCACATAAAACACAAGCATTTGATTCACTATACGCAAAGGATCTTGATTGAAGTGTTCTTCGATAAGATAATATGCTCCAATACCTAAACTTAAGAACGAGGCCACCATGAAAAGCGACGAAAACGCTAAAGCCATCTTTAAAACAACGTTAACTTTAAAAGACGCCGATCTAAAAAAGGATTTCCACTCTAAGCTTAGAAAATGTTTTATCACCTTTTTTTATTTTGAATGTTTTTGAGCAATCGCTTGCACCTCCAAGCCCCAAGCTTGACCATGTGCCATGGCCGTTTGCATTAAAGACAACTGTTTCTCTGCTAATTTCTCCCCTAAGTCCGTTTTATAAAAACTCACTAATTGCTTGATTTCATTTTGAGTAAATTCCGCCATATAGATTCCTGCCATCTTATCATAAAGCCCCGCTAACGTACCATTCGCCTCTTTAGTAAAAGCCTCTTTATTAGCTTCTGGAACCATCATGCCGATTTGGAAAATAGCACTTTCAAAAGCAGCACCTGCGCCTGTAAGTTTAAGAAACTCCACCGTTTCATTTTTAAAGGCGGTTTGGTCTTGTGCTTGTAAGCTAAACATTGCCAAACATAAACATACCAATAGGATTTTTTTCATATTGAACTCTTTGAGTTTTAAATTCACTTAATCTTGCTAAATTAAGGCTAAATGCTACAATTATGAGAAATTATATTCTGATAATTTATCATCTCGCTTTCCTTTAATCTGCACTTAAGCAGGTATAAATCTTCTTTATAAAATTTTCGCCACCCTAAATGCACTAAATTATTTACTTCCATGATGCTTCAGTGAATTTTTCTCTTCAATATCCCTTCAAAATGTGAAGGCTTTACTATTTTTGCTTAAAACTTTTACAAATGTCCGGATTTCACAAACTCACAGTCAAAGATATCACCAGAGAAACCAATCAAGCTATAAGCATCGGCTTTGATGTTCCTGAAAGCTTAAAAGACACTTTTGTTTTTCAAGCAGGCCAATATGTTACTTTAAAGATGGTTATTAATGGACAAGAAATAAGACGAGATTACTCATTATGTTCTTCGCCCAAAAGTGGAGCGCTTCAAGTGGCTGTAAAAGAGGTTAAAGATGGTACGTTTTCATCTTATGCCAATACTGTTTTAAAAGTTGGAGACCTTGTAGAGGTTGCCCCTCCAAAAGGACGTTTTATCTTCACACCAAACGACTCTAAAACTAAAAATATTGCTGCTTTTGCAGCTGGTAGTGGCATTACACCCATTTTAAGCATTATAAAATGTGCTTTAGAAGAAGAAGTTCATAGTAAAGTGATTTTAGTATATGGCAATAAAACAACTTCTGATACTATGTTCTTGGACGCCCTTTTAAAACTTCAGCAACAATATAAAGAGCGCTTTTCCATTCAATTTGTATTTAGCCAAGAAGATGGAGAAGATTCTATTTTTGGACGTATAGAAAAGAGCACCGTAAATTATGTGATGAAAAATAAGCATAAACATATAGATGTGGACGCGTTTTATTTATGTGGGCCAGAAGCCATGATCCATACTGTGAAAGATGTTTTAACAGCCAATGACATTAACAAAGACACCATCCATTTTGAACTTTTTAAAGCTGCAAAACCGGTTGATGTTAACAACGATGCCCCTGCACATGGAAATACAAAAATTACCATTACTGTAGATGATGAAACCACCACGTTTGATATGCCTCAAAAACAAACCGTTCTGGAAGCTGCATTAGACCATGATTTAGATGCTCCTTATTCTTGCCAAGGCGGTATTTGTAGCAGCTGTTTAGCAAGGATTACTGAAGGCGCCGCTACCATGAGACAAAACAATATCCTAACAGAAAGCGAAGTTGCCGAAGGTTTGATTTTAACATGTCAAGCTCATCCTACCACACCTACCCTTGCTGTAGATTATGATGATGTTTAGAAAGCTCCCTTAGCAACTTTTAAATTATAGAGTCTATTTTTTCTAATATGGTTTTGGGTAAAATACTGTCCATAGCGTCTTTATAAGCTTCTGGGTATTTATTTCCGTAAATGGATGTGGGTATTTTTGGATACATGTCACGATCTGAAAGCAACGCATAGTCTTCTGGCTGGTAAATTGGAGCAAAACCCGCGTAAGGATGCGTTACGCCCCAAATAGTAACAACTTTCACCCCCATCATTGCGGCTATATGCGCATTTCCCGAATCCATAGCCAGCATAACATCTAGATTGGATATCAAATCCAATTCTTCATCTAGGCTTAATTTCCCAGCCACGTTAACAACCTGATGGTGTTTTTTTTCAAATTCGCTTAGTATTACCACCTCTTCATCACCACCGCCAAATAAAATTACTTGATATTTTTTTGAAAGGCTCTCAATAACAGTATCCATAAGATCTAATGGATACATTTTACTTTCATGAGCTGCAAATGGTGCAATACCAACCCATTTAAGGTTAGTGTTTTTAACGATATTCTGTATTTTATCGTTTAAGGGTCTCGGTTCAGGGAAGAAAGGTTTTTCTAAGTTTATTTTAAATCCTAGACGCTTAAAAACATCGGCATACCGCTGATGAGTGCTTTTTAGTTGCCGAAAAGATTTTCCCGAAATCAAGTCTCGTTTTTCTGCTCGCGCTTTATCCAATTGCACAAATGGTATCCCTGTTAAAAACATTCTTAAAATATTACTTCGTATCACATTATGCAAATCGGCAATCGCATCAATATCTAGTTTTTTAAGCGCTCTTGAAAGCTTATACAAACCTAAAACTCCTTTATGTTTTCCCTCGGTATCAATAGAGTATATGGTAACATTTGGCAAGTGCCTAAAAAAGGGCTTGAAAAATGATCGTGTAAGAAGAGTTATTTTAGGTGCTGGATTTTGTTGTGTAAGCGCCTGCAAAACAGGCACCATCATAGCAACATCGCCCATAGCTGATAAGCGAATAACGAGAATGTGTTTTGGTAGTTTAGCCATTTAAATTCTTAGAATGATACTTATTTCTGGCCTCTTAAAACAGGGTTTAGCTCATCATCATTATACATTTTCATTTGCTTATAAACTTTCATATACTTATCCCCTTTTTCAATATCGCTTAAAAGCGTATCGATAGCAGTTGACAAATCCACGCGTTGTTCCAACAAAATATCAAGTTTCTTTTGGCAAGCAGCCCTATGAGATTCCGAAGCATCTTGTCTTGTTGCCTCTTCATTCATGTGATAGATTTTTAATGCTAAAATTGAGAGCCTGTCTACGCCCCAAGCAGGACTTTCTGTATTGATCGTGGCGTTTGTTTTTACAGTAACATCTGCAAATTTATCTAAAAAATAGCTATCTATATACTCCACCATATCCGTTCTGTCCTGATTGGAGGCATCTATTTTACGCTTCAGTTTTAAAGCTGCAATAGGATCAATTTGAGGGTCGCGGATAATATCTTCATAATGCCACTGTACCGTGTCTATCCAAGATTTTCGATATAACAAATGTTCTAATAAATCGCTTTCTGCGTAAGCATTTTCAAAAGGTTGATCCACGGTATTAATTACATGGTACTTTTCAATAACGTCCTGAAATATTTTGTTGGCTTTCTCTGTAAACATGTTCTAAATCTAAATAGTTTAATAAACAAAATTACGGAATTTATATCATTTATAACATATGCCCGCTTTGTTTATAAAACAGGGACAATCCTCTTTTATTGTGTAAAGACTAAAAGTGGAGCATTAAAAAATAAATTCGAGCTAATACTGACTTGTTTATTAAAGCTTTTTAACCTATTAGGATTAAAACACAAGGATAGCACAAATACATAACAGAATCAAATCCATGCTATCAAACAATACCCAACAGGTTTTATTTAACTAAAAACCGACTAGAAACATTTAACCTTAACAGATTGATCTCTATGCCCTATAATAGATATATTTGTAAAGTTTAAAAAACCTCAAAAGTATTAAAGGGATCTCAACAACTCCGCTCTGCTTAGGTTTCATTAACTTTAATTTTATTTTCCGCTTATGGTTATTCACGATTTGTCCAAACAAAACTCCATTTTAAATACGTTTATTTCAGAAATAAGAGACGTAAATATTCAAAAAGACAGCATGCGCTTTAGGCGAAACACAGAACGTATTGGGGAAATTTTAGGGTATGAAATGAGTAAGTCCCTAACGTTCAAACCATCGAAAATCGAAACACCTTTGGCCACTTGCCACATGCAGCTGATGGAACAAGACCTTGTGTTATGCTGCATTTTAAGAGCGAGCATTCCTTTACACTATGGCTTGCTCAATTATTTTGATACTGCAGAAAACGCTTTTATTTCGGCCTATAGACGCCATAAAGAAAACCCTGAAGATTTTGAAATTCTTGTAGAGTATCTCGCCTGTCCTAATTTAGATAATAAAACGCTTGTTTTAGCAGACCCAATGCTCGCTACAGGACAATCTATGCTAGCTACTTTCGAAGCATTAAAACCGTACGGCTCTCCAAAAGCAATTCATCTAATAAGTGCTATTGGAACTCAAGAGGGGGTCGATTTTGTAAACCGAAATTTTCCTGAAAATGCGCATTTATGGATTGCTGCCATTGATGAAACATTAGACGATAAAAATTATATTGTCCCTGGGCTTGGCGATGCTGGTGATTTAGCTTTTGGGAAAAAACTACAGCATTAAAAGTATAAACGGAACGAACATCAATATTCCTAAAAACAATTCCTTAAACCATTTTTCCTGAATGGTTTCAATGTAATTGGCAATGATAACTGCAACAGGCGCAAGCATAAATAAAAACTCGCTACCATCCTTTTTGGGCGCCAAAATAATTACAAAAAAAGAAATGAATGCCGTAAACAACACGACTTTAAATGGAGGTCTCACCGCTTTTTTCTTTTGATTTATACTTTTCAAATAAAATATAGAAGACCATATTCCAAAGGAAAACAACATGGTCGTGGTGATTAAGTATTGCACTGAGTTGTAATTGCTAAAGTCGTAACTAACAGAGGCATCTATGTTCAAGATTGTAAAAAAATCATCGTACCAAATAACTGATACACTAACCGTAATAAGAAATACCGTTGCTGCTCCTACAAAAGGAATAAGCCAATGTTTTATATTGTTATCCGAATAAAGCAACAAGGCTATAAGGATTAACACAAAAAATAAAATGGCCCAGAAGTAAAACAAACAAGCAATGGCTATCCAAAACGCCGCATCAAATATTTTTTTTTGTACATCAATTTGAGACCTCATCGTTATCAAGCGCCTTATACCAAGCAATAAAAAAATATTGGAAATTAGAATGTGCCCGTTGGTTGTGGTATTGGGCAATGCCAATAAAAACAAACTAAAAAAAAGGATTTCGTAATTACTGTTCTGTGTTAAATTGTTTTTAGAGACTATAAAATTAATAATCAAAACAGACACCACGCACACTAAAAATAAAACCACTTTCTCCAATAGCTTCGTTTCGTCCACGTTATGCTTGTTACCTAAAGCAAAAGCCAAGACTAGGATAAAAAAAACAATAATAAAATTTAATGGTTTAGATTTACTAAAAAGACTTGTTATCATTAACTCTTTTTGTATTTTTGCCTTGTAAATATACTAACTATGACATGGAAATGATGAAAATCATTAAAAGTTATAGTAAATTATTAAAAAATTAATAAACGACCCACTCATGAAAGATATACTTTACGCCATTCAAGATTTATTTGTTGATGTTCTTTTTATCCCCTTAGACGCTTTTAGAGATTTAGAGCTTGAAAATTGGTGGTTAGCAAACATTATTTCTTGGGTTTTTGTTGTGATCAGTTTTGTTGCTTTTATTTATTGGATGAAGCAACTTAAAACCTCTAATGACAATAACGAAGAAAACAAAACGATTACTGCTCACGATTATTTATAAATCAAAGCCAATATCCTTACGATAATACATCTTATCAAAATGTAACTTTTCTATATTTTGATAAGATTTTTTTATGGCCTCTTCATAAGTGTTACCGTAAGAAGTAATAGCCATAACACGACCACCAGAAGTAATAACCTTCCCGTCTTGCAACTGTGCACCCGCATGAAACGGTATAGACCCCTCTATAGCATCCATCCCGGTGATTTCTTTGCCTTTTTCATAAGCTTCTGGATACCCTCCAGAAACTAACATGATAGTGGTAGCGGCCCGTGGGTCAATTTCAATTTGAACACGATCTAAACTCCCGTTTGCCATGGCCTGTAAAATTTCTACAAAATCATTTTTAAGTCGGGGCAACACCACCTCTGTTTCTGGATCGCCCATTCGTACGTTATACTCAATAACCTTAGGGTCGTCTCCCACTTTAATAATTCCGATAAACACAAAGCCCACGTAGGGTAGGTTATCTTTTTTCAAACCCTTTATGGTCGGTTTTACAATACGCTCTTCAATTTTATTTAAAAAATCGTCTGTTGCAAATGGCACAGGAGACACGGCTCCCATTCCGCCTGTATTCAGTCCAGTATCACCTTCACCAATACGTTTGTAATCTTTTGCTGTTGGTAAAATTTTATAGTTCTCACCATCTGTTAATACAAAACAGCTCAACTCGATACCGTCTAAAAACTCTTCAATAACCACTTTGGTACTCGCTTGTCCAAATTTGGCATCCACAAGCATACTTTTAAGTTCTGCTTTGGCTTCGTTCACATCATTTAAAATAACCACACCTTTACCTGCCGCCAATCCGTCTGCTTTAAGAACATACGGTGGCTTTAACGTTTCTAAAAAAGCATAGCCTTCTGCTACGCTATCTTTTGTAAAACTCTTGTAAGCAGCCGTTGGAATATTATGACGGTATAAAAACTCTTTAGCAAACTCTTTACTGCCCTCTAGTTCTGCCGCTGCTTTTTGCGGACCGATAACCGACACTTTTTTTAAAGCATCGTCGTTTAAAAAGAAATCATGAATACCGTTTACCAAAGGATCTTCCGGCCCTACAACAACTAATTGTATACCGTTTTCCAATACGAGATGTTTAATCGATTCAAAATCGTTTACCCCAATATTAACATTAGTCGCTATATTTGCGGTACCAGAATTACCTGGAGCTACAAATAGTTTTTCACACAATGGACTTTGGGAAATTTTCCACGCAAACGTATGTTCTCTTCCTCCTGAACCTAAAATTAAAATATTCATTGAACTGATTTTTAATCCCCACGCTATAACAATTATAGCTATTCATGGGAATGGTAAATTAATAGTATTTAATGCTTCGCATTAAAAAGTGTTTTTATCCTTTGCAAAAATAACGGCTTTTTACAATTTGCCATGAATACGAACGTGTTTTTTCTTATTTTTCATATTATCATCTTAAAAACGGGATTTATATTTAGTTTTGTTTTAAATTATCCCTTAAAACGCTACTTTTTATTTTGAAATTATTTGACCTTTCATTGCTCATTAATGCTTTTCCTATAAAAAAGGGGAAAACGGCCTTAACAGCTATCCAGTCTCAAAATGAAAAAGCATTTGCGACTTATATCAAGTTACAAAAACAAACTATTGTTTCATACCATCTAAAACACAACCCTTTTTATAAAACTTTTGCTAAAAGCGCCAACCCACATAATTGGGAAACAATTCCTATTATGTGTAAAAAGGATTTACAGCAACCTTTAAAGAGCAGGCTATCGGATGGTTTTACAGAAAAAAACAGCTATATAAATAAAACTTCCGGATCGTCTGGCACCCCTTTTATTTTTGCCAAAGATAAGTTTTGCCATGCCCTCACATGGTCCGTATTTATGAATCGATATCATGGGCACGGCATATCTATTAACAGCTCAAAACAAGCACGCTTTTATGGTATTCCCTTAAACAAAGTAGGATATTATAAAGAGCGTTTCAAAGATTTTTTGGGACATCGGTACCGCTTTTCGGTTTTTGATTTAAGTGATGAAGAATTTAAAAAAAACGTTCTCAAGTTTAAATCGACCAAATTCGATTATATCAATGGTTATAGCAGTTCTATTGTGCAGTTTGCGAAGTTCCTAAAGCGGGAACAAATCGTTTTAAAAACAATCTGTCCCAGCCTAAAAGCCTGTATTGTAACCTCCGAGATGCTTTACGAAGAAGACAAGATGCTTTTGGAATCCCAGTTTAATCTTCCTATAATTAATGAATACGGCGCAGCAGAGCTTGGTTTAATTGCTTTTGAAAACAGCAATAACGAATGGATTGTAAATAGTGAAGATTTATATGTCGAAATTCTTGATGAAAACAACCAAATACTGCCATACGGGGAAGTTGGTCGCATGGTGATTACTTCGCTTTACAACAAGGCGCATCCTTTTATTAGATATGAGGTGGGCGATATTGGGGCATTATCGAAAGAAAGCACTCCGAAAAAACCCGTATTAAGCACTTTAATAGGAAGGAGCAATGATATTGTAATATTACCAAGTGGAAAAAAAGCTGCGGGCCTTACATTTTACTACATTACCAAAACCATTATCGAAGATGCCGCACCTGTTAAGGAATTTATTATCGAACAATTAACGCTGGATACTTTTAAAATTTATTATGTGAGTGATGTAGCGCTTTCAGAAGAAAAAATAAAAATTATTGGTGAAGCTGTTGAAGCGTACTTGGAAACTGGGTTACAAATTTCTTTTGTAAGAACGCTCAAATTAGAAAGAAGTGCGCGTGGAAAGCTAAAACAATTTATGTCTCATCTATAAAAAACGTCTGTTTTGGTTTTATAAAAAAATACTCTATAAAAAAACCAACCATATACCTTAGCGATTTTATAATAGAAAAACGCAATCCTTTTCTATATACCCAGTAATTATACTTTATAAGCTTAAATTTATTTGAAGATAACGAGTTCTTGCGCACTCTATAGTACACCAATGATTCTTGAACACCCTTTGCAGGTTTACCAGATGCTTTTATAGCCCTTAACCATAACAACCAATCTTGGCGTTTACGCAAATTTGGAGCTGTTATTTTCCCCAATGCTTTTACACTATATACACCTGTTGAGTTACCAATATAATTACTTTTTAATAATTTATCGTAGTTTAAAATAGCTAATGCTTTTATTTGTCTATTGAGAGGTGTACCAGAATCATCTATCAAGTTATAACTGGAAAAACACACCTCACAAGCTTCACGATGCATAAAGGCCAATTGTACTTCTAGTTTCTCAGGTTTCCACAAGTCATCGGCATCTAAAAACGCAACATAAGCTCCTTTTGCGACCTCAATGCCCTTATTCCTAGCCCATGCCGCACCCTGGTTTTTTACACCCCTTAAAAGCCTAATATTGGGGTTCTGAGAAATGAAAGTCTGAATTTTTTCAACAGTTAAATCTGTTGAGCCGTCATCAACTAAAATTAGTTCCCAATTTTTATGGGTTTGCTGCAAAACGCTTTCTATAGTTTCTGATATAGATGGTTCAGAATTAAATGTGGGCGTTATAATGGAGACCAAGCTTTTCAAGTTTAATAAGCTTTTTCTTCTCCTTTTACAGCATTCATAAATGTTTGGATAGCTATTTTTAAATCTAACAATAAAGACCAGTTTTCGATATAGAAAATATCATACTTCACCCGGTTAATAATGTCTTTATCCGTTTCAATCTCCCCTCTAAAACCGCTTACTTGAGCTAACCCTGTAATACCAGGTTTTACAAAATGCCTCACCATAAACTTATCTATTCTTTGAGCATACATATTGGTATGGCTTACCATATGGGGTCGTGGCCCTACTACAGACATATCTCCAAAGAGCACGTTAAAAAACTGAGGCAATTCGTCTATACTAGTTTTTCTTAAGAACCGTCCCATTTTTGTAATCCGCAAATCATTTTTAGTGGCTTGAAAAAGATGCGCATTGGTATTGGGTGTCATGGATCTAAACTTATAGCAACTAAACTCCTGATAATTAAAGCCATTTCTAGATTGCTTAAAAAACACAGGGCCTTTAGACTCTAATTTAATCAAAATTGCAAGTATAGGGGTAAGCCAAGAGAGTATAAAAACAATAATAAACGTAGAAAAAAGTATATCAAACAATCGTTTCACAAACTTATTTATAGGCTCTTGTAATGATATGGTACGCAAAGATAATATAGGAATGTAGTCATAATATTCGAACTTTAATTTCTTAGAATAAATATCTTTATTATCAGGGATAAATTTTACTTCCCTCAGATTATTATCTGCAAAATCTATCAACTTATTGATTTGCTTGTTCGATAACTCTGCAACAGATGCATAGATCTCATCTATATTATTTTCAATAACGAAAGCAAAGCAACTATCTAAAGAAGCCTCTTCATCCTTAATTTTAAATTGTTTTTTAAACTTATAGCCAAAATCAAGTTTATGATTAAAAATATTTATTAAGTGCTTGGTTTTAGCAGTTTTACCAATCACAATCACATTTCTAGTATTACCTCCCAATGCTGAACGGTATTTATGAAGCAAAAAATAAGTTAGGAATTTAAAAAAACCAACCAGAACAAAGGTCAAGCCTAAATACTCCATAAGTGCTAGTCTGCTTATATTCGGTTGTTTAAAGAACCCTATAAACGCATATAGCACCACTAAAAAAAGTGAAATCTGTTTTAATAAAAGTGTAATGACCTGAACGACCCTAGTATGTCTTTGTATTTCATAAAAATGGTTTTTAATCGCAATTAAAATCCATAATGCCGATATATACATCATGAACACATAATGATTTGACAAATTTATTTGAAATAAAAAAATAGCCAAATTAATTATTGCCAAATCCATACTAAATGAAATGGGCTTAATTAAACCTGAATACCGTCCTTGCTTATAGTCCAATTTACTTTTTTATATGGTTTTTAAAATCTTTATGTTCGCTTTTATACAATTCATCGGCGCTAAGGTTTTTAAAATAATCAAAGGTTATTTTCATTCCTTCTGCGCGCTCTACTTTGGGCTCCCAATTTAATAATTTCTTTGCTAAGGAGATATCCGGTTGTCTTTGCAAAGGATCATCCGTAGGCAAGTCTTTATAAACAACTTTTTGTTCGGTTCCGGTTAGCTTAATAATTTCCTCCGCAAAATCTTTAATAGTTATTTCATGAGGGTTACCAATATTTACAGGCTCAACATAATCACTTAACAACAGCCTATATATACCTTCCACTTGGTCGTCCACATAACAAAACGAGCGCGTTTGCAAACCATCGCCAAATATAGTTAAATCTTCTCCCCTAAGCGCCTGCCCCATAAATGCTGGAATCACTCTACCATCATTTAAACGCATTCTGGGTCCATAGGTGTTAAAAATACGAACAATACGGGTTTCCAAGCCATGAAATCGATGATATGCCATGGTTATGGACTCCTGAAAGCGTTTGGCTTCGTCGTAAACACCACGAGGGCCAATGGTATTAACATTACCGTAATAGCTCTCCGTTTGCGGGTGCACCAAAGGGTCTCCATATACTTCTGAGGTAGATGCTATTAAAATTCTAGCCTTTTTAGCTTTAGCCAAGCCTAAAAGATTGTGGGTCCCTAAAGACCCTACTTTTAAAGTTTGGATAGGTATTTTTAGATAATCTATAGGGCTAGCAGGCGAAGCGAAGTGAAGGATATAATCTAAACCCCCTTCTATTTTTATATATTCGGTAATATCGTGTTCAATAAACTCGAAATTTGGATGATCTTTTAAATGGCTTAAGTTTTTTTCATCTCCAGTGATAAAATTATCCATACCAATAACGTGATAACCCTCGTGAATAAAACGGTCGCATAAATGTGATCCTAAGAATCCTGCCGCTCCTGTTATTAGGATTTTTTTCATTTAATTTTATTAAAGTTATTTAAAACAGATAGTTTTTAGAACCCTATCTATTACACACACTATCTTTGCCCAATATTTTTATTAATACAGTTATGACACAAGAAACAAATATTAAATATATTTATGACTGTAATAATGTAGACTGTAAACTTATGGATTATATTAAACTTTCTTTAAAACTTTTATACTTACCTAAAACAAAGTTTTTCACTTCAGTTTCAAACCTTTCTTTGGAAAACCTTAAAGTATTCTCTCTTATTTTTTTGTAATCAAAAGTCATTGTTTCAAACTCTTTTACGGCATTAATAACACTTTCTACATCTTGTTTATAAAAAAAAACACCTGTTTTATTTTTTATTATAGTTTCTAACACCCCTCCCTTTCCATATGCAATTACAGGTGTTCCACAAGCCTGAGCTTCAACTGGTATAATACCAAAATCTTCTTCTGCAGCAAATACAAATGCTTTAGCATTTTCTAAACACTCTTTCAGTCTAGCACTTTTAACAAAACCAAGTAATTCAATATTTTCATTAGCAATCCTTTTTATTTTATTAAACTCAGGACCTTCTCCAGAAACCAATAATTTTTTATTAGGCATTTTATTAAAAGCTCTAACTATTAATTCTATTTTTTTATAAGACACCATTCTTGAGGCTGTAAAATAAAAATCTTCTTTTTTATCAACTAGCCTAAAATTATTAACATCAACAGGAGGATATATCACAGTACTATCTCTATTGTAAATTTTCTTTATTCTTTTAGCTATGAATTTTGAGTTTGCAATAAAATAATCTACTCTATTTGAAGAAGTCACGTCCCAAATCCTCATTTTATGTAAAATATATCTTGCATACATACCTTTAATCCCTTTTAAATTAGATTCTTTCAGGTATTGATAGTACAAATCCCAAGCGTAGCGCATAGGAGAGTGGCAATAACATATGTGTAACTGGTTTTGGCTTGTTAAAACTCCTTTTGCAATAGATGCTGAAGAACTTAATACCAAATCATATTCTCTTAAATCAAACTGCTCAATCGCATGAGGAAATAATTGCAAAAACTTTCTATGATTTGACTTTGCAGTGGGAAGTTTTTGAATAAAAGAAGTATTTATAATTTTGCTATTTCCTGTGAATATTTCGTCCCTCTCTTTATCCGCTAAAAAATCGATTAAAGCAAAATGCTCAAAGTCTGACCAAATGTTATTAAAAGATTGAATAACTTTCTCTGCCCCTCCATTTACATAATACCAATCGTGAATTAATGCTTTTTTCATGTTTTTAATGTAGCTATTTTATTAAAACTACTGTTATTTATTATATTTAAAAAAACAGCAAATATTATCACTCCCATTTGTCGGTTTAAAACACTTTCAGTCGTGAATGAAAGAACAGTTGCTATTAAAAACATTATAAATGCCAAACTATAACTTTCTCTATAAAATAATAAAACCAAGAAAAGACTCAAACCAATAATGCCGTAATTTACAATAAAGAATAAAAACTGATTATGAGGGTCAAAATTTTTCTTTTCCGCATCTTTAAAATTGTAAAACTGTCTTATCAATGATTCTCCTTGTGGAACAGAACTCCCAACCAAATAATTTTCCTCAAAAGCCTCATATGCAGAGCTCCACAATCTTACTCTTTCCTGAAACCCCGAATTATCCGTGATTTTTTTTGATAAATATGATGGATACAAACTTAGCGCTAGTATCGCTATAACAAAAGAAACTAACATAAAGATTTTTGCTCTTTTCTTTATTAACCTATTACAAATAAACTCTAATAAAACAACACTAATTATAGCTAATATAGCTGTCCTTGAAGATAAAAGGAAAAGGAAAAAAAAAGTAAATATACCAAATATAATTTTTTTTAAATTTGGTACCGTTTTATTTCTTATTACAACAATAAAACTAAGAACAATAAAAACACCCCAATACGGAGGGTGAAAATCGAATTTAACAGCAACAACCCACTGATAATAACTAAAATCCAATAAAACATTATTGGAAGAGTTGAGTAAATATAAGTATATACCAAAAAATATAGCAGATATATAAAATATATAATTAATTAAAATAAGTGCATGTGTTATAAATTTAATTTGACAGTATCGAAATTCATATAAACCTAAAGAAATAGCCAATAGTAATATAGGTATCAATCGAACTATATAATCGATTCCTTTTTTTTCAAAATGAAATGATTCTCTTAAAATTAAATATAGAAAAAATACAATTGTTATTATTACTGCATTTGTAAGTTTAAATTGGTAGCTTCTTTTATCAGATACAAGAGTTAAAAACAAGAAAAACAAAACAATATTTGCAACCTGATTATTAAATAGTACTACAAATAGCAGAAAACCAATTAATATTTCAACTTTTTTAGAAACAAAAACATCAAACAAATATCTCATCATAAAGTTTTATAGTAGCGTTAATCATTTGATTCACCGTAAATAGATTTAAAAAATATGCTCGTGCATTTTCAGACATTTTTTTGTACAAAACAGAGTCGTTATAGAGTCTTTCTATTTTTTTTACTGCAGTCTGAGTATCTCCTTCAGGCACGAGAAAACCATTAAAGTTGTCAATTACAACTTCATTATTACCAATCACATTAGTAGCAACAATTGGTATACCATTAGCCAATGCTTCCAATAACGCCAAAGGGAGGCCTTCATATCTTGAAGTCGAGAGGTATACAGACCCTGGTGTTAGGTATTGATGTGTGTTTTTTTGAAATCCCGACAAGACAAGGTTTCTACGGTTATCTTGGTCTATTTTAATTCTAACTTTATTAAAATCTTCACCATCTCCAACCCAATTAAACAAAATATCTGATTTTGTTTTCTTTACAATCTCATATGACGCCATCATGTTTTTTTCATAAGAAAATCTACTAAAAGTTATAACATGTTTCGAAGAACTTACTTTTGGTTCAGCAAAAGTGTCCTTAACCCCATTATAAATAACTCTTATTTTATTTTCGTTTATTTTAAAAAAGTTAACGGCTATATCTTTTTCACCACTACTTACAGCAATAAAAACAGTAGTAAATCTTTTTAAAATCGTCTCCAAATAAATGTTTTTCACTTTATTAAAAGCACCTTTCGCTTGAACGTTCCCTATTCCATGAAATGTATGAACAACTTTAACTTTCTTAAAAATAAACTTTAATAGACGTGAATATATACCTGCCCCTTTTCCATGTGAATGTATAATATCAATATTATTTATTTTTATAAAGTTTATTAATATAAACAATGTTTTTATGGAAAATTTTCTAAACGGAACTTCAATACTTTTTTTTATTCTTGTATTAAGTTTCCAGTTTTCTATATATATAGAACCTGAGAATGGACAAGCAATAAAAATATTGGTGTTTTTCAATGGTAAGTGTTGTATAAGTTCATTTACATGAATTGGACCTCCTCCTATATCGGACCTAACGGTTATATATAATATGTTTTTTTTCTCCATGGGAATTCATTATAAATAAATAAATTAAAGCAAACTGTGTCATCAATAACTCTGCTATAATAGAAGCCCCTGTATTATTAGTAACAGAAAGGCCTAGAACGTAAAAAGGAATAAATATACCGTTTTTAGTATTTATTTTTTTTAATAAGTTTTTAAACAAGTTTAACATAAACATAATTACCAATAATAAGGAAAGCACCCCTCCATATGATAAAAATTGAATGAATAAACTCTCAGGAATTCCAACATATTTACCTATATTAGGGTAGGAAATAGCCACTAAATCAAGTTCGTTTCTAAACAATGTTGGATTAAACCCTATTCCTGAAAACAGTCTCCATGGATAGGTAAATAAATAAATAAATATTATCAACCAAGTGTTAAACCTTACATCAACACTTCCATCTCCCCCTTCTTCTTTAAATTTACGAATAGAATTTGTCATTTTATTTACAATTGATAATTCAATATCATAAAAATCAATGGCCCAAATAAGAACAATGATGAAAAATATAAAAAACACAAGTCCAATAAAAACTTTTGTTGGATTAAATTTCATATAACTTAAATGGTAAAAGGAAAAAGAAAAAAGCGTTATAACTATGAGTAAAAACGTTTCTCTAGAGGTTAACAACATAATATTTAGAAACGACAAAAAAATCACTATATAAACTAGCCCTTTATTAGAAGTTCCTCTTATTATTCCTGAAATATTAAAAAAAAGAAGCAAAGCCAAATAACTACCATAGATACCGTGATTTCCTGAATAAATTATAAATGATTGCGATTGGAAATTAAACACTCTATTAGAGAAACCTGTAGGCATATATTCACTTACATAAGTTGCCATAGCAATGTAAGTAGACCACGTATGTCCCGATTGCAACTTAGTTATATAAAATGTAAACAAAGTAAAAATGATAGTGAAAGCACTAACTATATTAATCCTTTTTATGAAATTTGGAAACTTATAGTCATAAATGATTATTATAGATACCACATAAATACTATATTTAATTAGTTTGAGTAATCCAACAATATCAAACGTCTTTAATAGTGAGAATAGCGTTATTATTATTGTTAATACAAAAGCTACAAAAAGATATATGTAGGGTAATACCGTTTTTGATATGACTGTTTTTACTTTTCTTACAGTAAAAAAATAAAGAAAGATTAAAAAAGGGAGTATTATTTCTTGTGGTAAAACAATTACATTTGAAATAATCTCTACTTTAAAACAAAGAGGAATAAGTAAAAGTGTCCAAACTATTTTATTTTGAATCCATTTAGCGCTAATAGTAACTTCTTTAAACATAAAGATCTATATAAGTTTATAAAACTCATTTTCATATGATTTCACAATTTTACCTACCTCAAATCTTTTTTTAGTCAATATTTTTATATTTTTTTTATCATAATTATTATATTTTAGAACATTTATAATAGTTTTTGACAATTCTCTGATATTTCCATTCTCAACTAAATGTCCATTTATTCCTTCTACAATAATTTCGTTTATCCCTCCAATGTAATTATAAGCGACTACAGGCAGCCCACATGCGTTTGCTTCAAGAACAACGTTAGGAAAGCCTTCATACTCTGAAGTTGACAACAATAAGTCCACTTTACTATATATACTATATGGGTTATCTGAGAAGCCTACTAGAGAAATTTTTTCTTTTAAATTTAAGGTATCTATTAATTGCTGCAACTGGACTTTCAGCTCTCCTTCACCGAGTATTGTTAAATGGTACTCGTTTGAAAGATTCTGCATTGCTTTTATAGCGTGATCTACTCGTTTTTGAGAAGATAACCTACCTACAATTAATAAATTATACTTGTTATCAGGTAAATGAACACCAGCGGTCTCAGCATTCAATTTATCTATATTTTTAAAATCGATTGGGTTATTAATAACTACCGTTTTGTCTGATGGAAAGTTGTAATTGGTTAGAAGATCCAATTTCATTGACTCTGCTTGACAAATAACCAAATCAAAGTTTCTGTAAACGGTTTTAAACAAAAAATCAAAAAGCCAAGGACAACTTTCGTCTTTGTTTCTCACACTTATAGTATTTGATTCTCTAGCAATAAACTTTGTTTTTCGGGGTAGAAATGGACGAAATAATGCAATTAATAAGTTTAAATGTCCAAGAGTAGAAAGAACAATGTCTGGTTTTTCTTTTTTTATGATTTTAATAATGGGAATAATAGCATAACGAACTCGATTTTTTCTTAAATCGACAACCCTTATTCCAACAGGAATATCTTTAACATACTCACCTATTTTATTACCTAAAATTAGCGTTACATCAAACCTATTTTTATCAATATACTTAACTAAATTTGATATAACACGTTCACTCCCTCCCCCTTTTAAATTGGGGATTATTATATAAATGTTTAACATTTAAATTCTATTTAGGATTGGAGTTAAATCTAGTTCATTTCCTAAAATAAAATCCCATTTTTTTGGTTCAATTGGCCTGAGACCTCCGTCGTGATGAAAAGTAATTTCACCGAAAAACAATTTTCCATCAACATCATACCAATCTATTCTTGAGTAAACAAACCCTGTAGACAATTCTTCTGATAATTCCAGCATATGCTCCAAACATTTAGGAGGATTAATGTTAACCCCTTTGCTTTTTTTAATCTCACCTTCTTTCTCCGAATACCATCCAAATGGAGCTAAGTTCCAATCACTAGTGTACCAATTTCTTGAATAATTATCTGAATCTCTAAACAAATCTACTTGAATCATTCTGGTCTTTCCATTAAAACAGTGTACTTTATAATCAAAAGGAATTTCCCCCTTACTATTTTGAAGTAGTTTTTCTACCACTATTCCTCTTTCTATATTTTTATATTGCCATTCTCTAGATTTTAAATAATAATCTTTTTTCAGTTCATTAGTCAACCATTTTTGATGTTCTTTCCAATTTTGATTTTTTACATCTTTAAAAATAATACCTCCCGAACTATTATGATTGGTTTTAACAATACATGGAAGTAAATTTTCTAACTTTTTGAGGTTTATGTCTGTAGGTTTTTTTGTGAAGAAAAAGAGCGGTATTAAATAATCTTCTCCTATTTTATCTCTTACATAATCTCTTACTCTGTATTTGTCTGCGCACTGTGTATGTAAAGAAGTTCTATCATGCAGTTTAAGCCACTGTATTTTTTCATTTAAGCTTTTTGGGTTGTTTAAATCTAATGTATAACCATGACTCATTCTAAAACTTAATTTAACAAAAGCTCGATCTGATATTAAATAAAATTTAAATAAATCATAAATGGACTTTAACACCTTAACTAAGGTATTCTTTTTGTGCTTATTAGAAAAACATTTAATCTTCTCTATCATTTTTTGTATTTCTATTTTCAATAACCGTTGAATTATACTTCACGACTAAAAGTTCAGTAATTCCTATTAATCCGCGAATGGAAACTAAAACTATTGCTGCAAAGATAATTCCTTGCTCTTTAATAAAAAGAAAACCTAGTAAAAATCCTAATAAAGAATACCCCAAAACAACATCCCTTACCAAAGTGTCTTTTTTTTGTAATATTAGCGTATTCGTACCATAAACGCTCATCATAGCGATAAATAGAGGGCATAAAGATAGTATTTGTAGTATGATTATACTTGGCTCCATAATCTGACCAAATAAAATCATAATTATTACTTTACTAAATAATAAAAAAAATAGAGAAATGGCAGCACCTGAAAGAAGGGTTCCATTTATCAATTTTTTTCTATAATTTTCACTTCTATTTAAGTATGGAAAAATAGTCGTTGATATAATATAAATAACAGAGTTTCCAACTTCAATAAGTTTAGTTGCAGCGGTATAATAACCCACTTGTATGTTATTTGTAAAAATCCCTAACAACACTCCCATGGAATTATTATATAAATTCGGAGCCAATGTTGAAATAAATATATTAAAGTCTTCTTTTAGGGTCATTAAAAGATCTTGAACTTTTGGAATATAAAACACAACATTAAATCTCGTTTTCATTATAATAACAGAAACTAAACCACCTATTATGAGTCCCGCCGAGTTTAATAAGGGGACATAAATATAGTCGGGCTCATTTTTAATAAATATAAATAGTAATATTATATAAGCTATCTTAGAAATGAAGTTGATAATAGTGATGTACTTCATCTTCTCCATCCCTTGATAAAACCATATTGGCAATAAAGCATTACCTAAAACGATACCATAAGAATAAATTAATAATAAACTAATATCATTGAGTGTAGGAAATATAAAAATGATAATTAATAATAATAGAAAACAAAAAATAAAAAGTATTAATTTAACACCAAATATAGTATTTATCAATTTATTAATGCTGTCTTTATTCTTTCTGTTTTCTGATATAGAACGAGTTCCTGTTAAGTCAAAACCGTAATCTACTATGGATTTGAAATACATTATTATCATTTCAGCAAAGGCTATCAATCCAAATTTTTCTACCCCTAATACTTTTATTAAATATGGTAACGTTAATAAAGGAATAACATAATTACCAGCTCTTAATGTTAATAGAGAAAGGAAGTTATTTCTTAAATTCTTTAAATCTATGTTTAATCCCATTCTTTTAAAACTCTGTGAGATTAATTATCAGATTCTCTTTCTAAAAACCAAGAAGTAAAGCGAGAAATTCCATTTTCTAAACTTATATTAGGCTTATAGCCTGTTCTTTTATTTAAATGTCCCGTATCTGCATAAGTCACTTTCACATCACCGTCCTGCATGGGATAAAAGCTTTTTATAGCCTCTTTACCTAAAGACTTCTCTAATAATAAAATAAACTTCATTAAATCTACAGGCTTAGAATTCCCTATATTAAAGACATCAGCTTTGGGAGTTTTATTTGGTATCGTATCCATAACTTTTATAACTCCATCTATAATATCATCAATATAAGTAAAATCTCTTTGCATCTCTCCATTATTGAAAACCTTAATAGGTTCTCCTTTCATTATTGCATTTGCAAATAACATTGGTGCCATATCAGGTCTACCCCAAGGTCCATATACTGTGAAAAATCTAAGGCCTGTTGTTGGCAAATGGTATAAATGACTATAAGCATACGCCATTAGTTCATTGCTTTTTTTAGTTGCTGCATATAAACTTACTGGTGTGTCAACCTTATCCTCTTCAGAGAAAGGTATTTTTAAATTTGATCCGTAAACAGATGAGCTCGAGGCGTATATAAGATGTTTAATCCTATGCCCCCTACAACACTCTAATATATTTACAAAACCAATCAAATTTGACTGAACATATGCATGAGGATTTTCTAAAGAATATCTTACGCCAGCCTGAGCTGCTAAATTGACTACATGTGTAAATTTTTCTTGCTTAAACAGTGTTTCTAGCTTCTTTAAGTCTACAAGGTCTATTTTTGCAAAACTAAAATTTGGAAATATAGAGCTAGCCACTAATTCTCCATCATTCGATATATTATCTTTACTCAGTCCCACTTGATTTAATCGGTCATATTTAAGATTTACGTCATAGTAATTATTAATATTATCAATACCCACAATATATAATCCCGATTTGATAAGTTTTTCTACTAAATGAAAGCCTATAAATCCTGCGGCTCCTGTTATAAGTATTCTCATATGTATTCTATATCATGTGTATTAAGCAAAACACTATATTTAGGCCTTCGAGCAAATGTACGATAATTGTTTACTTTAACAAGATTTATCGTATTAAGCAGCTGGTTTTCTTTTAATATATCTTTTGCAAAATCATACCAGGTCATTACTTTTTCATCGCAAAAATGTAGCACTCCAAAATTTGTGGAAGGTTGATTAATTATGTTAAAGATATATGTTGCTAATGTAACCGTATTAGTAGGGCAGCCTAAATTTTCTATAGTTATGGATAGTTCGGTTTCGGTTTCTGCTTTTTTCAAAATAGTTTTATAGAAATTGTTTCCAAATTTTTTACTATACAACCACGAGGTACGGATTATAAAATATTTTTCTAATATTCTTTGAATATGTCTCTCTCCTAGCAATTTAGACTCACCATATACGTTTATTGGATTTGGAATATCTGTGGTAGTATAAGGCGTTTCTTTTTCACCATCAAAAACATAGTCTGTAGATATGTGTATCAATACAATCTCATGTGTTTTACAAGCCTCTGCTAAGTATTTAACACCTTCTGCATTAATTTGATACGCTATTTCAGGTGTTTTTTCTGCTTGCTCTACATTTGTATAAGCTGCACAATTAATACAGTAATCAAAAGTATTCATGTTGAAAAAACTTTGCAAAACCTCTTCATTTGAAATATCCAACTGTTCTTTTGAAACAAACACAAAATCAATTTCTTTTTGTGTTTGATAAAAAAGGGCTTTTATTGTTTTACCCAATTGTCCAGAAGCACCTGTAACTAAAACTTTTTTATTCATTTAAAAACATTTTCAAGTGTTGGCAAAAGTATATCCTTATCGGAGACAATCAATTCATCACTTGGTAATTGCCAATCTATACTCAACGTTCGATCATTATAAATTATGCCTCCTTCCGATTCTTTATTATAAAAATTATCACATTTATATGAAAACAATGCCGTTTCACTTAATACCACAAAACCATGTGCAAAACCTCTTGGAACAAAAAATTGTTTTTTATTTTCTTCTGACAACTCCATGGCCACATACTTGCCAAAAGTTGACGATGCTTCCCGTAAATCTACAGCAACATCCAGTACCTTGCCTTTTATTACGCGAACCAGCTTGGCTTGGGCAAACGCGCCTCTTTGGTAATGCAAGCCTCTTAAAACCCCTTTAGAAGACAAGGATTCGTTATCTTGTACAAACGTAATATCCTGCCCAACTACCTCATTAAATGTTCTTTGGTTATAGCTTTCTAAAAAGTAGCCCCGTTTATCTATAAATATTTGAGGCTCTAACGTAAAACAGCCTTTTAGTTTTGTTTCCTTAATTATCATTATTTATTATTAAGTAAGCCTAATAAGTTTTTGCCATAACCACTTTTTAATAAAGGTTCTGCCAAGGCTCTAAACTGGTTTTCATTAATATAGCCCATTTCAAAAGCTGCCCCTTCAATAGCACCAATTTTTAAACCCTGTCGCTCTTCGATAACCTCTACAAATTGTGATGCTTGCATAAGTGACTGAAAAGTACCAGTGTCTAACCATGCCGTACCCCTATCGAGGATGCTTACGCTTAATTTACCTTGTTTGAGATATGCTCTATTTACATCTGTTATTTCCAACTCACCTCTATGGCTTGGTTGTATGTTCTTAGCGATGTCTACTACCGAATTATCATAAAAATAAATCCCTGGCACCGCAAAATTGGATTTGGGTTTTTCAGGCTTTTCTTCTATCGAAATGGCTTGACCATTATCATTAAATGCCACCACACCATAACGCTCTGGATCATTTACGCGATATGCATATATAATGCCACCCTCTGGATTATTATTAGCCTGTAAAAGCTTGGATAGACCCGTTCCATAAAAAATATTATCGCCAAGAATAAGGGCTACCTTATCTTTTCCTATAAAATCTGCACCAATTATAAAGGCTTCTGCTAAACCATTAGGCGCTTCTTGAACAGCATATTCAAAACGACAACCATACTTTTTGCCATCACCTAGCAAGTCTTGAAATAGCGGTAAATCTTTAGGAGTGGAAATAATGAGTATTTCTTTTATACCGGCATACATTAATGTAGAAAGCGGATAGTATATCATCGGTTTATCATAAATAGGCATCAATTGCTTACTTATGGATAATGTTAAAGGGTGCAAACGTGTTCCTGAGCCACCGGCCAATATAATTCCTTTCATTTCTTATGGGTTATATTGTTTTTTGTAATAGGATTGATAAGCGCCACTGGTTACATTTTTCAGCCAATCTTCATTAGCTAAATACCAATCAATGGTTTTATCCAATCCTTCTTCAAAAGTGACGGAGGGTTCCCAACCTAATTCTCTTTTTATTTTTGAAGCATCTATAGCATATCTTAAATCATGTCCTGGACGGTCTTTAACATAGCTTATCAGCTTTTCTGAAGTATCCTTTGGTTGTTCTAGTTTTTCGTCCATCTGCTCACATAATAGCGTTACCAAATCGATGTTTTGCCATTCATTAAACCCACCAATGTTATAAGTTTCCTTCTTTTTTCCTTTATGAAAAACCAAGTCTATAGCAACAGCATGGTCTTTTACATATAACCAATCTCTAGTGTATTTGCCATTGCCATAAATTGGCAATGGTTTTTTACCAAGAATGTTATTTATAAAAAGGGGAATTAACTTCTCAGGAAACTGATTTGGGCCATAGTTGTTAGAGCAATTGGAAATCACATAGGGCAATCCATAGGTTTCCCCATAGGCTCTCACAAAATGGTCGGAACTGGCTTTTGAAGCCGAATAGGGCGAGTTAGGGTCGTAAGACGTTGTTTCTGTAAACAAACCCGTTTCACCCAAAGAGCCATAGACCTCGTCTGTACTCACGTGATAAAAAAGCTTATCATTAAAATTATTTTCCCAACAGGTTTTAAAAGCATTCAGCAGGTTCATAGTACCCATAACATTGGTTTTCACAAAAGCCAATGGGTCTGTAATGGATCGATCCACATGCGATTCTGCCGCTAAATGGATAACCGAATCAAACTTATGCGTTTCAAATAGCGCGTTTATAAAATCCTCCTCTGTAATATCTCCTTTTACAAACGTATAATTGGGTTTGTTCTCAACATCTTTCAGGTTTTCTAAGTTTCCTGCATAAGTAAGAGCATCCAAATTAAAAATATGATACTGAGGATACCTTTCAACAAATAATCTCGTTACATGAGACCCTATAAATCCCGCACCACCAGTTATCAAAATCTTCATATTTTAATGTGTTTTATGTTTTTCTAAAAATTTAATAAACTCTATACCTAACAGCACAATAAAAGTCAGCAAAATTAATCCAAAAGTGTAATATTTTTTAGCTCCTATAGGGGTTCCAAACACTACCTTTGTTTTATCTAGCATCCCACTTTCTTGTTTACTGGACACCACTTCTACAATAAACTGCTTGTCTGCCTGTTTTCTTTTATTTTGAACAAGCCTGTCTCTTAATTCTAAGTCGCTCTTATATAAATCCAGTTCTTTTGTTTTATTTATTTGCGAAGCTCCCTCAATAGTAATGCTGGTTTGTGATGCTTTATCTCCATCTAGCCCTTTTTCCAATACGCGCTTATAGGTGTTTTGTAAAGCTTCTGACTGCATCAGGGCTTCTAATAAAAAGGATTCTTCATTTTTAAGTTCAGTCAATTCCTTTTTATGTTCTCTCTCGAAAAACTCGTTATTATCAATATTTTCAATTATTTTATCAAATACTTTTTTAAAATTACTTCTAGCTTTCGCTTTTATAGCAATTTGTTGGTATTCATAGTCATAATCCTTAAAATTCTCTATATAATTTTCATATTTCACTTTTGAGGATACAGCTGTATCTAGTGTTTTTATATAATCATTGAATTTCTTCAGTCTTTGGTTTTCGTCAATAACAGGGATTACATCGAAATCTAAGATAGAGGCCGCCTCCGATTGTTGGATACCTAAAGCTCTTTGTAGGGTATTAACATCTTTCTGCTTAACCAAATCTTTATAATAACTTATTGAATTGTATAAGTTCTCTCCTGTAAGATAGTTTTGCTTAATGGTTGCAGAGGATTTAAATACAGGTTCCAAAGCCTCCTCTAAAAGAAACCCAATGCCTATTCCCACGAATCCAGCAATTACAAATTTTAAAATATGCTTTTTTATAAAAAACACAAACCACACAAATGCCAAAAACAGGGACTTAAATATACTTCCGATAAATCTAAAAAAACGGTCAAAAGTATTTCCAATTAATTTAAAAAGTTGGCCTAAATCTACTTCTTCAGAAGGCTGTGGTTGAGGCAAATCTTTGCTCATAATGCATTTATATTAGTTTAATATTTGTTTTAATATAGTTCTCGTAATTAAATATGTAGGTTTTACCCCTGAAGCGCCTAATCCTCCCGACGCCAAAGTACTCCCCGTTTCTAGTGGGTTATCGCTGGCATAGTAAGCATATCTTACTTTTACATTAGGATTAATGCTGCCCCTTACCTTGGATGCTGCTTGAATCGCTTTTTGATAATGAGCCCCCTCCATTTCCAAGCCAATAACACGCCAAGTAGAGTTGTAAAAAAACTTTAAGATATCTTTATTTTGCAATGAGGTTCCTAAAACGGTTATCATAGCCCCCTCAAAAACAGCAATACCCTGATTGTTTAAGTCTGCTTTTTTTAATTCATTTTCGAACGGATAATTATCGGCCGTTCCTTCAAAAATATGTGCTGTAGGAATCATAATATCGCCTTTACCCCCTTCTAAAATACCTGCCTTACCCATAATCGAGATAGAGTCTACATTCATGTGAGTGTTTTTTCCTTGAACATAGTAAGGTTTCAACAGCTCATCCATCGTTTCGTAGGCTTGCTCTCCAAAGGCATAATCCATAACCAGTATAACCGGTTTTTTAGACTTTACAAGTGTTTCACTAATCTGAATATCCATATTTGGGATGTCCAATTTTGCAGTATCAAAAATTTGGACATCAATATTGGTTCCCGAAGCATCTTTTACATATGTCATGCCCTTTAAAACAGCTTCCTTTTTTACTTTATTTTGAAGTGTCTTGTTCTGTTTGTTACTCAAGGACTTATACACTTCAAAAACATCCTCCTCAGAGGCTTCTTCTTTTAAAGCATGAGGCGCAAATAGTACGTTCATAACACTGTGCATGTTCGCACTTATAATATGCAAAGGTCTTTCTAACAAACCCTTTTTGTAAAGTGTATCTTTTATTGTGTTTGCCCAAAGTTCTCCATGAATGTGATGCCCTAAACGCTCTCGTAATACAGGACTAAAAGTCACCGTTCGCTTATTGTCGTTCAATTGTTCTTCAATGGCTAATTTACCAAGCCAATACACAATGTGCAAGAAGCGTTCTGGTTGAGCTGCTGTTGCAAATTGCCCATAAATAGCAAGGAGTTCATTAAATGGACGCCCTAATATATTTGCGGTATGGGTAATGGCCACTTCCCGTTCTTCTTGAGTAAACTTCTTTTTTGATAATACTGCTTTTTCAAGCTTTATCCAATCGCGAGTGGTTATGCCTTCTTCATTTAAAAGAACACTTTTACTAATTTTATAAGACTCTATAAAAAGAAATGTGAGGTGTGTTAAGATGTCATAAATTTCAGAGCGCCCACGCGTCACCTCAATATTCATTTGCTCACTATCTATCCTATAACAATTCCGGCGCCTTTTAAGAGGGATTATAGCTTTAAAATGAGAATCTGAATATCCCTCATCACTTGTTAAGTTGATAAAAGAACACTCCTCAATACCCTCTGGAAGCCTATCGATTACATACAATAAGCCTTCAAGCTCTGCCTTGTTTTCGCCAATAGAGCCATAAATTTCGGGTTGAAGTAGCAATAAGGACTCTCTTAGGGTCTCTCCAGAAATCCCCATAGGTTTATAAAACCCACGATTGAACAAATGGCGCATAGTAACATACATCTTTTCGATAGCATTGGTACTTTCTTGAGCGCGCGTTCTATGGTGCTGTCTATTATTCATGCTTCTTTTTAACTTGGGCAAAGGTAATATTATTTAATCAGACCTAAGTGCGAAAAAACCTCGACAATTTTCCTATCGTTGGACAATCTTGGCACTTTATTCTGTCCCCCAAGTTTACCAATGGATTTCATGTAGTTTTGAAATCCATTTTTCTTCACTTTTGTTATTTTAAGAGGCTGTAATACCTTCCCCTTTATCAAATCAAAATAATATGAATTTTGATTTTGCAGTGCCATATCTATTTTTTCTGCTAAAACAGAAAGGTTTTCTGGTTCATTTTCAAATTCTATAAACCATTCATGATAAGGAAGCCCTTCTGCTGGGGTTATTTGCGGCGCAACCGTAAATTCAGAAACTCGAATATCTGTGTTTAAAGTAGCTTCTTGCATGGCCTCTTCCACTTCTTTACCGATAACATGTTCTCCAAACGCCGAAATAAAATGTTTAATACGCCCCGACACTACAACCCTATACGGTTTTGTAGATGTAAATTGAACGGTATCTCCAATATTATAGCCCCACAGCCCTGCATTGGTTGAAATGACCAGTACATAGTTAACACCAACCTTAACATCTTTAATGGTTATCCTTTTTGGGTTTTCATTAAAAAAATCTTCAACAGAAACAAATTCATAAAAAATACCCGAATGCAGTTGAAGCAACATACCTTTTTCATTTTGCTTATCCTGAAATGCAAAAAACCCTTCACTAGCGGGATACAATTCTATACTATCTACTTTTCGTCCTATCAGGTTTTCGAATTTAGCGCGATAAGGTTCGTAATTAACACCACCGAAAATAAATAAATTGAAGTTTTTATATATTTCGCCTATTTTTTTTCCTGTTTTCTGTTGTAATTTTTCAAAATACATTTGTACCCACGATGGGATTCCCGCAATTACAGTCATATTTTCATTTACGGTTTCTTCAACTATAGCGTTTACCTTGGTATCCCAGTCTTCTATACAATTAGTATCCCAAGATGGCATTCTGTTTTTTTGTAAATAATTAGGAACATAATGGGCCGCGATACCTGATAACCTGCCTATATTTATCCCGTTTTTCTTATTTAAAACAGGACTTCCCTGTAAAAAAATCATTTTACCATCTACAAAGGCACTTTTTCCTGTTTCGTGTATATACAGCAAAATAGCATTTCGCGAGGCATTCACTTGTGCTTCTATGGCAACTTTTGTTATGGGAATATATTTTACGCCAGAAGTTGTTCCTGATGTTTTTGCAAAATACTCTGGTTTCCCTTTCCATAATACATTTTCTTCACCCGAAACCACACGCTCTACATAAGGCTTAATGGCTTCATAATCTCTTATGGGAACCCGTTTCACAAAATCGTCATGCGTTTTAATATCTTTAAAGTCATGGTCTATCCCAAACGCGGTATTCTTAGCACGCTTTATCAGGTTATGAAAGACCTGCTCTTGTGTTTCAAGTGGTTTATTCGCCCACTTTTGAACCTTATTGAAAATATATTTTGCAAAAACTTTTGCAAGTATTGATTTTAGTGACGTCATTTTATTTAAAATCTATAAAATTTGCTGGATTTATGGGATATCCATCATTCCAAAGTTCAAAATGCAAATGCGGTCCTGTAGACAAAACACCTGTATTACCAGCGGTTGCAATAACTTCACCTGTTTTAACAAAATCCCCTTGATCTTTAGTCAAAGATGCATTGTGCTTATATACCGATATTAAGCCATAACTATGCTCTAAAATAATAACATACCCTGTTGCGGCAGTCCATTCAGCAAAAATCACAGTACCATCTGCTGTAGCTTTTACCGGAGTATCTGGAGCCACAACAAGATCCACAGCATAGTGTTTCTCCTTTAAATTATATGGTGCGCTTATTTCGCCACTAACAGGAGGAAACAATACAAAATTGGCAGCATTGGAAGCCGATTCAAAAAAGTTGTATTTATCTTCTTTTTCAACTTTTTCACGTAAAATGGAGTCTTCTTTAATGGGTCTTAAATCCACCTCATTAGCCTCTTGTTTTACAGCTTGAATAATAGAGTCTTTATTAAAATCTACTTTGGTTACCTCTCCCTCCAAAACTTTTTTAATGGAACTGTAAAAGCGTTCGTTCATTAAAATAACCTGTTGTAAAGAATCTGTTTTATAATTCAACTCTGTCGCCTTCTTTTTTAAAGCAGTAGAAGAATATCCTGGAATATATTCCCTTAAAGGTGTAAATGCAATAATTACATAGGTAATACCTATTAAAAATATAGCAGATAAGGACCCTAGTACAAATACATTCAAACGCGTTAATTTAAAAGATAAGCGCTCTTCAAAGGTGTCTTCATTTAATATCACTAAACGGTACTTGTCCAGTAATTTTTTTCTTAGTCTTTTTGGTTTTCTTTTTCTATCGGCCATGTTAAAACAAAAATAAATAGAATTTATGAAATACTGTCGCTCTTTATATAAAGTATGGCGGTTTTTATTTTTTAATGGCTTCAGCTATTGGTAACGACACATTCTTTTACCGCAGCATAACGTTTCTTTGGTAAAAAACCATATAATTGAAGTTTAATTATTAACTTTGTAGCCTAAATAAATTTCTCATGAGTTTATATATGTTACCCTTAGCGATTGGAGCACCTCAAATAATTTTAATTGTGGTGGTGGTTTTATTATTATTTGGAGGAAAGAAGATTCCTGAGTTAATGAGAGGACTTGGTAGCGGCATTAAAGAATTTAAAGATGCTAGCAAAGAAGATGAAGTAAAAAAAAGTAAAAAAGAATAAATACTCTTTAAAAAAGCAAAAAAATCCAACACAATGTGTTGGATTTTTTTGCTTTAGTTCTATTTCTATACCTCGTCGCAATTATTTTATTTTAATAGATGTAGCAATGGCTTCCAGTTCAAACATATAATCGCGTTTTTCTACAGAAGGCGCAAACACAAAGCCCTCCATTACAACCCAACGGTTATTAACCTTATCTTCTATAACGTAATTAATAAATGGCCCGCCCATAAAGGCATTTTCCATATCCCATACTCCTTTAGTTTCTAAAACGGGCTTTTGGTCTATCACCGTTTTAAAATGAAAAGGCGTATAAGCTTTTTCGGTAACCATGTATGCGTTCTCTGTAGGGCCAGGAATCATGTTTTTGTTAACAGAATCTCTTATTTTTATAATTTGCTTTACCATGCTATCATTGCTCTTTATAGCCTCATAAGGCAACTCATAAAGCGTGAAGTTCATACTGCCCGTATTGATATCCTTTCTTATCCAGAAAAAATTATTCTCTTCTTTAGCAATCCTATATGCTGAAGGAAACTTAATAGTTAACCCTAATTTTTCTTCGATAGTCTTATCCTTATGCAAAGAAAGACTGATGCGCCTTTGCTTTTCGGTAAGTTCCGCACTTAAAAATGCATTGATAATTTTTTCTGAATGAGCATTCATCTGATCCACAATATCTGCTTTATTTCGACCCCTTACCAGCACGACTCGTTGGGGTTTTGCGTATACGTCATCTATAATAGAAACGCCAGAATCTTTATGTTTTTCAATTTTTAGAACGGTTCTATTTTTTGTGACAAACCCAGAGAAGACACTAGGTGGAATCTGGCTCATACTAAACATAGGTTCATCTTGTGGCAAGCCATCTACTACAGTGGCCAAGACCCCTCTAATTGCTTCGCCAACCCCACTGGTCCACATCTCATTCTCCACAACAACAGAAACACTGTTCAGGTTACCAGAAGAATCTGGAAGATGTTTTTCATTAGACGATTTTTTGTCCCCACAGCTGCTTAAAAACAAAGCAATAAAAGCAACTAAAAAAAATTTATACATAATGTTACGGTTTTACAGGAGTTTACCCTTTAGATATTTTGAGTTTCATCCCAGGTTTTAAAGTTGTACCACTAATACCGTTCCAATCTTTAATATTTTGAACAGAAACTCCTGGATATTTTTGTGAAATACTCCAAAGCGAATCCCCGCTCCTTACGGTATAAAGAACTGCACTACCCGACCCCACCTGTGTAACAGCAGCTTTAACTGATGATGCAACGGGTTGCTGCGCATTTTTAGGATAAATTGTTAAACGCTGGCCTATAGAGATATTATTACTTCTTAAACCATTCCATTGTTTGATCTGACTCACTCTAACCCCATATTTTCTAGCAATATGCCCTAAAACATCCCCAGACCTTACCCTATAGGTTGTTTTTGTATTGGCATCAAAAAATTGAGGCATTGGTTTTTCACGTTTATCAAATTCCGCTTGTGCAAAAGCATAAATAGACGCTTCATTATTAACAAAACTACCTATAACGGATCTTGGTAAACGTAAAGTATAGTTTTCATCTTTAATAAAAGGAATAATATCTAATTTATATGACGGATTTAAAAACTGAAGCTCTTCTATATTAACCCCTGTAACCTCCGAAACCTGATCAAGTGTTATCATCTGTTTTACATGTACAGTATCGGTTTCGACATAGGCAAACTCAGGTTTTATATTCTTAAAACCATGTGCTTCGGCATATTCAAAAATATACATAGTGGCCAAAAATGCAGGTAGGTAGCCTGCGGTTTCACGTGGAAGATTATGCCTTATGTTCCAGTAATTTTGATAGCCTCCCGAGCGGCGAATGGCTTTTGTAACATTTCCAGGTCCTGAATTGTAGGCTGCCAATGCCAAATCCCAATCGCCAAAAATCTCATAAAGTCTAGATAAATATTTAGCAGCTGCTTTAGTAGATTTTATAGGGTCGCTGCGCTCATCGACATAGCTGCTTACATCCAACCCATACATTTTACCAGTTGCAAACATAAACTGCCACAAACCAGTGGCTCCTACTCTAGACTTAGCCCTAGGTTTTAGTGCAGATTCCACAATGGCTAGATATTTAATTTCCAAAGGAATATCATGATTATCCAAAGCTTGCTCAAACATGGGAAAATAGTATGAGCTAAGGGCCATTAGTTTTTGTAAATGGTTTTTTCTATGTTTTAAATAAGATTTAATTACACTTTCTAGACCAGGATTGTACTCCACATTAAAAGGCGTTTTGGCGTTAAGATCCAAAAGTCTCTTTTTTAATGTATCTGTAGGTAATTCGGGATAATCTACAGCCTCAAAAGACAACTCGGTAACAGACTTATAAATGGTATCATAAAGCGTATTACTGTATAACTCTTCAAGCCACATTTTGTCAATTTCCGAAGCTTCCCGATGATCCTCAAGATTTTTTATTGAAACGCTATCGGCCTCTATTTTAATACTTTTTTGGGTTGCTACCACCCCATCATCTCCCAAAGAATCTCTTACAGTTCTATTAGAATCGTGCGTTTGAGAAAAACAAATCTCGAAACTACATAGTACCAACACAATAATAAACCTAAATGTCATATATTTTTTTCGTTAATGTATAAAACGATAATATGGCTAAAATCGTATTTTTAATATTAATTTAAAAGTTTAATCCAAATTAACTTTTAAATACTGAAGTGATTTAAACTTTTTTTAAAAAAATGAGAAGGGTTGTGGATATTTGTGTTGCGAAACATAAATAACTAAATCACAACCCTATATGTACTCAGTACTCGACAAATATACAATAGAAATGGAA